>NZ_JBFRDK010000007.1:0-79369 GCF_052113545.1 Paenibacillus sp. TAF43_2 | reverse complement strand
TCTATTACACGACCCAACAATGGCTCTGCATAAAAGCAGAGAAGCATGTGAGGGAGGTAGTGAAAGACCGACTTGCTCCGCCAAAGATGCGGCACGTTTCGTTTCAAGAACACGTGGACTGGCTCAACCTGAGAATACAAGGCTGGAAGAACTACTATGCGACACCGTACAGTACCAAATGGATGACYAAACTAGATTGGTACATCCGCCAACGGCTAACCAAATGGTACGCAAAGAAGCGCCAGCGAAGTAACTGGCGYGGTTCAGGACATGAAGTAARGATTCTTAGYCAAATGCATGGTTTAAAGACGCTTRTATAACTCGCACGCACATGAAWGAMGAACATCGGAAAGCCGTATGAGGGAAAACCTCACGTACGGTTTGATGAGGAGGGGCTGAAATGAATTTCAGTCCTTTACTCTAGATTAGCGTATGATGAGACGAATGTGCTTAGGAAGGCATTCGAAATTTTAGTGTCCAGTATGGGAATGAAAGAGAGGGTCTGAAGGTGGATGGGGAAATAACCGCAAAATTAAATAAATAAAAGTTTAGCGAAAATACTAATTGAAAATGATTTTCATTCGCTGTATAATGAGAAACGGTATCAATATAATGATACTAATTATCATTATCATACAGGAGGAAACAAAGTGAAACGAGCAGGATGGAAGATTGGTATTATGACTTTATTATTAGCGACTACGGTAGCATGCGGAAACAATGCAAATAAGCCAGAACAGGTGACTGGAAACACAGCAACAGAGCAGCCAAGCCCGGCTGCAACGAAAGCTCCTGTGTCTGATTCTAAAATAGAAGTAGATGAAACAAAAGCAGCGGAACTGATTGCACAGTTCAATAACCAAGTTCCATCATCAACGGTAACCATATCAGTAGCTATTGCTGAGCTTTTAAATGAGCTTGGAATTGAGACAGCCGGTGTTCCAACGACGAAAAACAAATTGCCAGAAGCTTTCGTTAACCTGCCTCGAATCGGCTCATCCCATCAGCCGGATCTAGAGCAAATTGCGAAGCTGCAGCCTGGTGTCATTCTTGGACCAAGCTCCATTAAGGATAGTTTGGATAAGTCCTTTAAACCAGCGAATTTACCTACAGCTTATTTGCCTGCGGACTCCTTAGACGAGTTGAAACTCAGCACGGTAGTTCTAGGTCGAGTGTACGGGAAAGAAGACAAAGCAAATGAAGTATTGCAGAAGCTGAGCGAACAAGAAGCGGAAGCAGTTAAGCTCTCCGAAGGCAAAGATGCTCCAAGCGTAATGGTTCTATTCGGTTCTGCTGAATCATTAATGTTCATGAACGATAGTACTTTTGTAGGCAGCTTGGCGAAGAAGCTAGGAGCAAAAAACGTATTATCAGAAGTATTGAAAAAAGAAGATGCTTATGTACCACTTGATATGGAAAGCATCGTAACGGCTAATCCAGATATTATTTTGCTAGTTGCTCATGGTGATCCTTCTGCTGTTACGAAGCAGCTTGAAGATGATGTGAAGAAGAACGGAGCTTGGGAGAAGCTGAACGCATTCAAAAACGGCAAGCTGATTGCACTTGATTATAGCTTGTATGGAGTAGCTTCGTTAGTAAATGCACCAAATGCATACCAAGATATGGCGAAAATTTTGTATAACTAATGAAAGGGAGCTTAGAGGTGACGGATAATAAAAAAATGAGAACGACCACGCTTCTAGCTCTCTCATTTTTGTTGCTGATTGTGGCTATTTTGTTCTCAGTTGCGCTTGGTAGTGCAAGATTTGATCTAGCTTCTACTTTTCAAGCGATACTAGGCAATGGGAACGAAGCGGCAAATTCTGTGCTTTGGGATATTCGAATCCCTAGAGTATTTCTTGCTTTGATAATCGGCGCGAACCTTGCTGCATCTGGAGCTTTGCTGCAAGCAGTTATGTTAAATCCACTGGCAGATCCGGGGCTAACTGGTGTTTCTTCCGGGGCAGCGGTTACCGTATTATTCATTATGCTAGTCATGCCTAGCTATTCATCGTTTATTCCGTTAGCTGCAATAATTGGCGGCGGTATTGCTGCCGGAATGGTTTATACTTGGGCATGGAACAAGCAAACAGGTTTTACACCTGTTCGCATCATTCTTTCGGGTGTTGCCGTAAATGCGGTATTTGGAGGAATGATCGGCCTGCTCTCTATTAAATACAGCGATAAGCTGCCTGGCGCACTTGCATGGATGAACGGAAGTTTGGCAGGAAAAGGAATGGGCGATGTGCTCATGATATTGCCCTATTCGATTATTGGATGGATTGCCGCGATTCTATGTATTCGGCAAGCGAATATATTACGTTTAGGCGAGCAAGTAGCACATAACTTGGGGCAAAACCTTAACCGAAGCCGCTTGATCCTGTCTTTTGTGGCGGTGTACTTAGCTGCTGTCTCAGTGTCGACAGTAGGTCTTGTTGGGTTTATTGGCTTAATTGTGCCACATATGGCTCGTTTATTAATTGGCACAAATTATCGCCACACGCTGCCGCTTAGCTTAATACTTGGGGCACTGCTTCTCTTAGTGGCAGATACGATTGGGCGTACTGCCTTCGGCTCTGTAGGGGTGCCTGCAGGTATCGTCATGGCATTGGCAGGAGGTCCGTACTTCCTCTATTTGATGCGAAAAGGAGGGGTCTAAGTTGTTAAAGGTCCAATCGTTGAATATTCGTTACGCGGATCGTACAATAGTGAGCGACTTTTCTCTCGATGTGAATGAGGGAGAAGTGGTATCCATTATTGGACCGAACGGCTCGGGAAAGTCGACTATTTTGAAGGCAGTGTCTCGAATGATTCCATGCGTTAGCGGACGCGTCTGTATTGCCGATCAAGAGATTCGCTCGCTTAGTACGAAGCAAGTATCGCAAATGCTGTGCATGCTTTGTCAGAAGAACGTCAGTCCGTCCGACATGACAGTAGAGGAATTGGTTGGTTATGGGCGAATTCCTCATAAGAAATGGTATGAGCGTCTGGATGCTGAAGATTATAAGGTCGTACATTGGGCGCTTGAACAGACGGGCATGATGGAGTTTAAAGACAGACTCATCGTATCCCTCTCTGGTGGAGAAGCACAGAAGGCATGGCTTGCTATGGCGCTCGCTCAAAGACCTAAGGTGCTTCTACTCGATGAGCCCACTACTTATCTGGACATCGCACATCAACTGGAAGTGCTTGAACTTGTGCGACGACTAAATCGTGAATTGAAGCTGACGGTTATAATGGTGCTGCATGATTTGAACCATGCATCCGCTTATAGCGATAGGGTTTGTGTGATTAAGAATGGGGATAAACATGTATTTGGCAAGCCGAAGGATGTTTTTACGATGGAGCTGATTCGCAGTGTCTACGGTGTGGAAACAGAAATTCAGCAAATGCCCGAAAGCGCTAGTCCACGAATTCACGTATTAAAAAAGTTTTATGAGAAAAGCGAGGGATGACGAATGAAGGCGATGGATATTGAAATGATTAAGGTGAATTATTTAAATTTTACGGAAAGCTTGAAATCTGTCGTGCTCGGTACAATCGACGATGAGGGAAAACCTTTTGTTTCCTATGCTCCCTTTGTGAAGTTCAACGGAAAGCTCTACATTTATATTAGCAGAATCGCTCATCATTTCCGGTACATGGAAGCCAATCCATCAGTGGACGTTATGCTGCTGGAGGATGAGTCGCAGACTACAAATTTATTTGCTAGGCAGCGTGCTCGCTTCGTTTGTAATGCGGTTAATATCGGCAATGAAGGACATATCGAGATATTTGAACGGTTTGAGCAAACCTTCGGCAAAAACATGATAGGCATGCTTCGCGGCCTCGATTTCTCTTTGTTTGAGCTGACGGCTTCGGAAGGCCGTTATGTAGCAGGCTTCGGTCAGGCTTACGATATCGACTTGTCAGGCGAGAAATTTGAGCATGTTGCAAGAGATGGGCATGCACAAGCGAAGAAAGCTTAATAAGAGCAGAGGAGCGGACGCTATTATGACGATCACAACAGTACTGCCTATTTGGCGTGCTATTCAAGAAAGATTCTACAAAACGGTCAAAGCATTGCCGGAGCAGGATTTGTCTTTACAGCTTGGAGCATCCTCCATTGGCTATATGCTTCGACATAACGCTGAGGTTGAATATATGTTCGCAGACTGGTTCTTCGGGAAAAGCATGCCGGAGGGATTGCAGATCTCGACAAGCAGAGGTGCTGCTGGAAGCAAAGCAACCTACGATAATTTACAGGAGCTTATTGCGTTTCTTGAATCCTCCAACAATCATCTTATGGATGCAATGAAAGAGCTCCCAGAGGAGAAATGGCATCAAATCGTGGACTGTCCGATCGGCCCCTCAACGCCGCTTGAGGCTGTTGGCCGTTTAATGTACCATACCGGCATCCATGCAGGCCAAATCTCGCTTATTCAAAAATGCGCTCCTAAAGAGGAGCCAGCTACTTAGGGATACGATTGAAGTCTCAGAGACCACTCTCTGGGGCTTTTTTTTATGAAATAATAGTCAAATACAAATGTCGGATCATGACGGAAAATACGGATTAAGAGTAAAGGTCGCAGGTGATTTCGGTAAATGATGGCGCAATTTGAAGGGAAAGAATCGATTAAATTGAACTCGCTCTGAAAATTATGGACACATGGAGCGATTAGACAGTTTGGAAAACAAGATATTGTATCATTTGATTTACTCTTTGCCTTATTTGCAGTACCACTTATAATATATACATAACATCATAATTAGGATTGCAAGGCTATTGCTAAAACTAGATATTTAACAAGGAGTTGCTATCATGATATTAGAGGTTGCTTCATTGCAGGTTAAGGCAGGGCTGTCCGAACAATTTGAAAGCAATTTCAAAGCCGCATCGAAAATTATCTCAAGCATGAACGGTTATGTCAGTCATGAACTTCAGAAATGCTTAGAAGAGGATAATAAATATATATTGCTTGTACGATGGGAAACGCTGGAGGATCATACCGTTGGTTTTCGCGGATCGGCGGAATATTTGGAGTGGAAAAGTCTGCTGCATCATTTCTATGATCCATTTCCAGCGGTGGAGCATTATACGAATGTGGATATTAGCTAGAGTGAATGGTATGAGCCATCACTGAAAATAAACATAGAGGTGAGAAGCATTCAAGATTTTATTCCGTTACATCTTTGCTTCGATGGTGTAGGTCAAGAGGTCGAGATACTGGACGTTGTACAACTGGGTGATGACCTGTATCGCATTGAGGAGAATCCTGTATTTACTGAAAATGTTGCCTTTGGAGACGTTATTCGTGTAAGAGCGTTCAAGGATGTATCCATGTACATAGAAACGATAGAGAAATCAACGTTCACCAGGCATAATTGGCTGCTAAGCAAAGAAGTTATTTATTCATTAGAGCTTAAACTATTAAAAAATAAAATTCGAGAGTGCCAAGGCAAGTCGCAGCAAGTGTTTGGCGGTATTTTTATTGTAAATTTACCTGCTCATTCAGAAATTGATATAAACCATGAGGTACAAAAGGTAATCAAAGCAGTTGGGAAGTAAAGTTTAAACGATAAAGCAGCAGAGAAGGAGGAGTTATAGGTGGAGCTTGGGCTAAAAGGAAAAATCGCACTCATTACAGGCGGGARCAAAGGAATTGGACTAGCAACAGCATTGCTGCTGGCAGAGGAAGGTGCTGAGGTAGCCATTGTTGCACGGGAGGAGGAGTCTCTGCGCAGCGCGGCAGCACTTATAAAGGAACGAACAGGCAAAGAAGCGTTGGCAATCAGCGCAGATGTAAGTCGGCCGGAAGATGCCGCAAGAGCGGTTGAGCAAACGGCAGCACACTTTGGCGGTGTCAACATTCTTGTGAATAACGCAGGAGTTTCTGCGGCGCAGCCTTTTGAGAAGGTGGAGACTGATGCATGGACAGCGGACCTCGATTTGAAGCTGCTCGGAGCAGTTCATTTTGCGCGTGCGGTACTTCCATATATGCGTAAAGCAAGTGGAGGAGCTATCGTCAACGTGACAGCTATAGGCGGGAAAACGCCGGGTGCTTCCTCTCTCCCAACCTCCGTTAGCCGCGCCGCAGGCCTTGCACTGACCAAAGCGATGAGCAAGGATCTGGCTGTGGATCAAATTCGTGTAAATGCAGTTTGCATCGGGCTGATTCGCAGCGCTCAAATCGAGCGGATGTGGCAAGCTGCGAGCCCTGAGCTTAGCTGGGATGAATTCTCAGCGGACAAGCGCCATGGGATACCTTTGGGTCGAATTGGCAGGGCGTCGGAAGCAGCAAATGTTATTGGTTTTCTCGTTTCGGAAGCCGCATCTTTCGTAACGGGTACGTCTGTAAATATTGATGGCGGCATTTCTGCGGTGCTGTAGTCTGTCTGCTGAAATAAGAAACGAAAGAAGCTCCTTACAGATTGCCGCATTGAACGGTTCTGTTTGGAGCTATTATTATTACTATTTTTTTATTTCTTTTGTTGGAATCGTTGGTTGAAGCGGTCAACTCGTCCGCCTTTATCGGTATTGCGTTGTTTGCCTGTATAAAAAGGATGCGAAGCGGAGCTTGTATCTACGCGAATGACCGGGTAGCTATTACCGTCTTCCCATTCCATTTTTTCATTGGACGATTTGGTTGAGCCCGTCAAAAATTTGTAGCCGCTGCTCACATCAAAAAACAATACTTGATGGTAAACGGGATGTATGCCACTTTTCATTTTGTTCTCTCCTTTTATTTGTAATTGTTACGAATAACTATTTTTTTTATCATACTCGAAATACGATTTTTGTGTCAAGGAGTATGGTTAAACACTTATTAATATATGGTATTTGCTAATTTCGCAAAAGTATACTACCATTAAATTATAATCATTCTAAAAGTAAGCCTTTACATAAAGTGGAATGCATTCATGTACTGGCTTTTCAATAAAAGGAGGTAGCTTTGCATGTTAAACATCACAGCAGAAACGGATCGAATAAATCGACATTTGATGGCGAACGGATATAAACTGACAACTCAGCGTGAGATTATATTGCGAGTGCTGCTTGAGAACGAAATGGATCACTTGAGTGCAGAAGGTGTCTTCATGCTCGTAAAGCAGAAAAATTCTGATATCGGTCTAGCGACTGTATATCGGACACTCGAACTGCTCGCTGAGCTTCATGTTGTTGAGAAAATGAATTTCGGGGATGGTGTAGCCCGCTATGATCTTCGCGGTGAGGATCATGAGCATATGCATCATCATCTAATATGTGATGAATGCGGCTCACTGACAGAAATTAAAGAGGATTGGCTGCTCGAGCTTGAGCAGCGAATTGAACGGGAGTATGGCTTTAAAGTGACGGATCATCGGCTTGATTTTACAGGCAACTATAAGTCATGCAGCAAGGGCCAATGCAAACGGAGAAATAAAGCTGTATCTTAACTTCATAAAGGTTGTAAGAAGGGCTTCTCCACTATGTGGGAGAGGCTCTTATTTGTTTAGTTATGCGGTCGTTGCATGTCTAGCCATCATCGAAATTTTCAAAAATGTTTCAAAACATTATTGTATAATATAAGAATGCTCTCGCAGATAAACATCTTACATAGAATAGAGGGGATTTAATGGAGCATGTTCATGGAACCTATGATAGTTTATTAGTTATTTTCTCTTATATTATAGCAGTCATGGCTTCATATACAGCACTGGATCTTGCAGGAAGAGTGAGTACCTCCAAAGGAAGCACAAAGCTAAGCTGGCTGATGTTTGGAGCGGCTTCTATGGGGATGGGAATCTGGTCGATGCATTTTGTCGGCATGCTCGCGTTAAAGCTTCCTTTCCCTATAAAATATGATTTGGTTATCGTGCTTATCTCGGTAATTGCAGCGATAGGAGCGGCTTTTACTGCGCTGTATGTTGTCGGTCGTAGTGAACTTTCGAGATCGCAATTGCTAGCTGGCGGATTATTGCTTGCCACAGGCATTACGATCATGCACTATGTTGGCATGTCTGCAATGCTTATACATATAACCTATAATCCGATTATCGTTATGCTCTCTATTCTTATCGCATTTGTCGCATCCATTGCAGCTCTTTGGCTATCGTTTTATTTCCGTAAGGATAGACAGAAAGGACAATGGTGGAAAAAGCTTGGAAGCGGCGCTATTATGGGGGCTGCGATAGTTGGCATGCATTATACAGGAATGGTCGCAGCTAATTTTCATACTAGCAATAAGACTGCTTTGTTTTTTGGCGTTATTTTGGACCAAACGTGGCTGGCCTACATTATTGCGTTAGGTATATTTTTTACACTTGGATTATCTTTGTTTGGAATCTATATATCGAAGCGATTTGCCCATAAGGACTCAGAAATTGAACAAAATGAAAAATGGTACAAGTCCTTGTATGAAAATAGTCAGGATGGCATCGTGTCTGTTGATTTGCATTACCGTGTGACTAGTCATAATACGAATGCTTTGAAGATAACCGGTTTCAGCAGCAAGCAGGTTATGCATCAATCGATATCCACGTTAAGCGGGATTATTGTTCATGAAGATCAAGAACGTGTGAAGCAAATGTTTCAAAGATCCTTTGCGGGGGAGACTTTGAATCACGAAACCGCCATCATCCGTGCTGACGGCATGAGAATTGAGCTCAACGTAGCTAATGTACCGGTTGTTGTGGATGGTGAAGTCGTAGGCAGCTATATTATTTTTAAAGATATAACCGCTGAGAAGCGGGCGCAGCTGAAAGTCAATCATTTAGCCTTCCATGATGAATTGACAGGTTTGCCGAATCGTCGCAAATTTAATCAAGCGATTGCAGAGACCATTGAACAGAGCAGTACAAGCGATTCGCATTTTGCTGTAATGGTGCTTGATATCGACCGTTTTAAAATTATAAATGATTCACTCGGGCATATGGTCGGCGATCAGTTTTTGCAGGAAGTTAGCGGACGCATTCAACAAGCTATCGCAGGGCAAGACGTTATGCTTGCCCGCATGGGCGGAGACGAGTTTACGCTGCTGTGCCGCAATTATGAAACGCAAGATACGATTAAGCGGTTAGCGGAACAGATCATCAGCTGCATCCAAGCACCGTATCGATTAAAGGACAGCGATTTTTATGTGTCCGCAAGTATCGGAATTGCACTGTTCCCTAGCCATGGACAGGATGCTGTACAGCTGCTCAAAAATGCCGATACAGCGATGTATGAAGTGAAGAAAAAAGGTAAAAACGATTATCAATTTTTCACTGGCGAGCTCGACCGAGTGCTGCAAGAAAAAATCGAATTAGAGGGCGATCTTCGAAAAGCGATCGAACGAGGGGAACTGCTGCTCCATTACCAGCCGCAAATCCGAACAGAGGATCGTGCGATGATTGGGATGGAGGCGCTTGTACGCTGGCAGCATCCAACTAGGGGGCTGCTAAGTCCAGGCGTCTTTATACCGCTTGCGGAGGAGACCGGTCTCATTTATGAAATGGGAACATGGGTACTGCGCGAAGCCTGCAAACAAATGCGGATGTGGCATGTACAGGGAGGTCCGCTTATCCCTATATCCGTCAACTTATCTTCGCAACAATTCCATCAGCCTAAACTTGCGGATTATATTATGGCTATACTGCAGGAAACGGGATTGGAGCCGAAATATTTAGAGCTGGAAATAACAGAAAGCATGATGATGGACGCTGCATTGTCCAGCAGCATTTTGAATCAATTGAATGAATATGGTATTCGCATTAGCTTAGATGATTTTGGGACAGGCTACAGCTCACTCAGTTATTTGAAAATGTTCCCGATTCAAAAAGTTAAAATAGATCGCTCCTTCATCCGTGATATTACAAATAACAGCGATGATAGAGCGATCGTTTCAACGATCATTGCGATGGCTATGCATTTGAATATGGAAGTTATTGCGGAGGGAATTGAAACGAAGGATCAGCTGGATATTTTAACGGACAATTCGTGCAGAAAGATTCAGGGCTATTATTTTAGCAAGCCGTTGTCTGCAAGTGCTGTGGAAGAACGTTTTTTTGTGCCAGCGCGATAAGCAAACTTAAAAAAAAGAAGCTGTTTCTAAAAGGTGATTACCTTCCAGAGACAGCTTCTTAATTTTGTTCTTCAACTGCTTTGCTTAAGCAATTTCGGCAGATGCAGGCTTTGTTTTTGAGCTCTTCAGGAACGGTCTCTAGAAGCGTGCTGGGAAATGATTTCTGGAAGCACCAGCAATCTTTCGCTGTATTGTTTTCTTCCATAGCACAATCGTTTGGCCCATTGCAAAGGGGACAATTCATGAATGCAGTCGCCTCCTTGCTTGTTATTCAGTGACGTTAAGCACAAATTTCTCAATAACGTGGCGAACGCCTTCCTCGTTATTCGACAACGTTACATAGTCTGCAATGTCCTTCAGAGATTGAATGGCGTTGCCCATTGCTACACCAAGTCCGGCAGCGATAATCATTTCATTATCATTCCATGCATCGCCAAGGGCGATTGTTTGGTCCATTGTACAGCCAAGATGCTCGGCCATAAATTTCAGTGCATGTCCTTTAGTGCCTTCCTTATGCATGAACTCTAAATAGTGCGCTTTGGATTTAGTAATATGCACGCGATCACCGATTAGCGGCTTAAGCTGCTCAGCGATTTCATCGAGGCGAGCCGGATCATCGATAATAAGCATTTTGTTCATCGGAAAGTCGAGCAATTTGTTGAAGTCTGGCTCTATTTTGTAAGGGATATTGGCAAGCTTAGAATAAGCTTTGATTTTGTCATTGTCATGAGTGCTGTAAAGCTCATCGTCAACGTAAAGCTGCAGGTGCAAGCCGTTCTCCTCAGCGAATGCGTGAAGCTCTTTAGCCGCATCAATCGGTACGTTTCTTTCATACAGGACTTGTCCATCAAGCAGTGTTTTGACGAGTGCCCCTTGATAGGTAATAATAGGAACATTGAGTTCAATTTGCTTAGCAATTTTTTGAGCGGAAGCAAACATGCGGCCTGTTGCGAGTGTAACCGTTACACCTTGGGCAATAGCAGCTTCCATGGCACGCTTCGTGCCTTCCGTTACGGTTAGGTCATCCGTTAATAACGTGTCGTCAACATCAATCGCGATAAGTTTATACATACTAGCGGTGAAGCTCCTCTCCAGCTCTCTATATTTAAAAATATAAGAAGTTATAAGTTCCACATGTATAACTAGGCTTATATTTCGCTGCGAAACGATTGCATACGCCGCCAAAGACGGCGTTGGCCGTTTGCGCTTTGATTAGGTTGATTGTAGCTAAAATGATCCAGACATTCAAGACTAGGCTTATGCTTACGAAGTAAGTTTTGCTTCACAAAACTGGGTTTATGCTTACGAAGTAAGTTTTACTTCGTATAACTTTTGAGGAGATGAACAGATGAACTATTTTACATCAGCGGCAGCAAAACAAAGATTTCTGACTCTCTGCGTCATGGGAGCTGTGGTATTTACTGCTCTTGGCTTTGCAATCGGGTTTTTCTGGATGGGGAATCAGTATCCGATGATCAAGGAGCCGACCTTTAAGCAATTTACGGTTTCATACAACAAAATTATTAATGACTACTTAAACGGAGCTGAGCCGAAGAAGCTGATTAATGGCGCAATTGCAGGCATGGTTAGCTCGCTTGAGGACCCGTATTCCCGGTATTTGGCTGAGGAAAAGGGCAGTGCCTATACCCAGTCCTATGAGGGCGAAATATATGGAATTGGTGCTGAATTGCGCGAAGAGGAAGGCATGTTCATCATTACCGGGCTCACGAAGGGAGCTCCAGCCGAGCGAGGCGGCTTACTGACGGGCGATATCATTCTCTCGGTAGATAATCAGAAGCTGGCTGGGAAGACGTTTGAGGAGCTGCTTGGCCTCGTTAGAGGCAAGGAAGGAACATCAGTCTCGCTGCAGATTCAGCGCCCGAATCAAGTTGAGCCGATAACATTAAAGCTGAAGCGGGAAGCTATTCCAGTACATACGGTAACGTCTGAGCTTCTTGAAGGCGGTATCGGGCATGTAACGATTAGCCGTTTCGCTGAGAAAACTGCGGATGAATTTGAAGCTGCAATTACGGAGCTGCAGGCGAAGCAGCCGCTTAAAGGATTGCTGCTGGATATGCGATCCAACCCCGGTGGATTGCTGCAGCCAACCATTAAGATTGCAAGCAGGCTTATACCGAAAAACAAGGTTATTTTGAATGTCGTGTACAAAAATGAGCGGCAAACGATTTCGTATAAGTCTGATCAGAAGAAGGAATGGAAAGTGCCGATTGTAGTACTCGTGAATGGACAATCTGCAAGCGCGAGCGAGGTGCTGACGGCTGCGTTAAAGGAATCAGCGGGAGCAACCGTTGTCGGTGAAAAAACGTATGGCAAAGGTGTTGTACAAGCTTTTAATCAGTTTAAGGACGGTTCTGTCTTAAGCTTAACGGAAGCGCAGTGGAAGACGCCGGGCGGCACTTGGATTAACAAAACAGGCGTTTCACCGGATTTTGCAGTAGCCCTTCCCGAATATACGAAACTAAGACCGCTTGCGATTGGCACACATATGAAGATAGGCAGCTATGGCGAGGATGTAAAGACGCTGCAGATGATGCTGAAGGAGCTCGGTTATTCTCCAACAGGACAAGAAGGCATGTTCGATAAACAAACAGCAGCAGCATTAACTAAGTTCCAAAAAGCCGAGAAGCTGGAGGCTACGGGCAGTTTCAATGACAAAACGGGGTATAAGCTGCTGGAGCGTCTACGCGAGAAGCTTGGACGCGAGGACAGTCAGCTGATTAAAGGGTTAGAGGTTCTTAAAAACGGCAGTTGACAACGGGGATGATAATCATTATCATCAAGTAGAAAGCAAATCCTTCGTTGCGCTGCGGGGTGTATCTTATGAAGAAGATTAAGTATTGCAAACGGAATCTCAAGAACGGTTTGGAGCCGGTTTATAAGGCGATGAAAAATCGATATCCGGATATTAAGCAGAAAAAAAGTGATTGCCTTGGAGATTGCAAAACCTGCAAGCTAGAGTGCTTCGTCGTGGTCAAGTCGAAGACGGTTAGCGCGCCGTCCGCAGAGAAGCTCTATAAGCGATTGAAAAAAATGATCGGGTAGCTTGAATTTCAATAAATTAACAAGAACGGCATTTGCCGTTCTTTATTTTTATGTTAGAATAAGTACAATCTAGGAAAGCTGAGGTGCATAAGCATGAATGATGGATTAGCAGAAGCATTAAATGAACAGATGAATTTTGAATTTTATTCAGCGCATGTGTATCTGGCAATGGCGGCTTACTGTTCAGGTGAAAGTCTTGATGGTTTCGCTAACTTCTTCATTGTACAGGCTGAGGAAGAACGGTTTCATGCAATGAAAATATACAAGTTTCTGAATGACCGTGGTCGTCGTGCTACGCTGTCTGCTCTTGGAGAGCCGAATAACGAATACTCTTCCATTTTGGACACTTTCGAGCAAGGCTACGGACATGAGCAGCAAAATACAAAACGTTTCTATAATTTATCTGACCTTGCGATCAACGATCGCGAGCATGCAACGATCAACTTCCTCAAATGGTTTATCGATGAGCAGGTTGAAGAAGAGGCTTTGTTCGATAACATTATCCATAAGCTGAAACGCATCGACAAGGATAGCAATGCATTCTATATGCTTGATGCTGAGTTCGCTGGACGTTCCTTCACTCCTCCAGCAGTTTAAGCTGGACACCGCAATAATGAATAATAAGGGGATGTGCCGGAAGTAGAGAAATCTACTTTCGATACATCCCCTTTTTTCGATTGAGTGGTTATTCAGCCCTTAAGCAATTGCTCCACAATTCGATTGGCTGCTGCTGCGGTTGAAATTCCATGTTCGTCAGCTGCTTGAAATACGTTCATCAGTGTACCATTTATTTTCTCAACCTTTTGCTGTGCTGTCGCAGCATCCCCGCCAATAAGCTCAACAGAGGTTACGATGATGCCGCCTGCGTTAATCACATAATCCGGTGCATACAAAATGCCAAGCTCATGAAGCTTCTCGCCATGGCGGCTTTCTGCTAATTGATTGTTCGCTGCCCCAGCAACAATGCTGCAGTCCAGCTGGCCTAATGTAAAATCATTTAGGATGCCGCCTAAGGCACATGGCGAGAAGACATCGCAAGGTGTGCGCATAATGACATCTGGCTTGCAAGGAATTGCCCCAAACTCCTCGACAACCTTCTTCACCCGCTTTGAATCAACGTCCGTTACAACGAGCTCTGCGCCCGCATGCTTTAAATAGCGGCATAGCTGATAGCCTACTTTGCCTAATCCTTGAACGGCAATGATTTTTTGCTGCATATTTTCGGAACCGTAAACCGTTTTGAGAGAGGCCTGAATGCCAAGGAAAACGCCGTATGCGGTCATTTTAGCTGTAAAATCATTTACTGCTCCGAGCGACCCTGATACATCAGTCACATAGGGTGTCTCGAGGCGAACCCAGTCCATATCCGAAACATCTGTACCCAGATCCATACCGGTAATATAGCTTCCTTGCAGGTTTTGAATATGCTGGCCTAGCGCCCGAAACAATATTTCCCGCGAGCTTTGACCGGGCTGGCTTAGAATGACAGCTTTGCCGCCGCCAAATGGCAAACCTGAGATCGCTGATTTATAGGTCATTCCCTGCGCTAGCCGCAGCGCATCGAGGACAGCAGCTTCATCGCTGGCATATTGCCAAAACCGGCAGCCGCCGAGGGAAGGACCAAGCTTTGTGCTGTCTATTGCAATAATTGCCTTTAAACCGATAGAACGATCCTGGAGGAAGATGAGCTGCTCATAGCTTTGATTCCATACATCCAAGTGGATTCCTCCTTTGAGGTCTGCCTGTCGCGCTTCTTGTATGTAGTGTATTCATTGCTGCTATCATGAGCTACGTCATGTGTCCCAAGCCGCATCAATAAAGCGGGCAAAATTAATCATAGTAATTCTCTACCAGATCGGGCACAAATAATTTGTTATAGTGGAAAGTAATAGATTCATCATTTGCAAACAACTAGGATGGATTCACGATTTAAAATAGATAATGAAAAAGGATGAGGTACCCTTGCATTTATTTCCTGCAGCATACTCGCTATTATCAACCGAAGCGTTATTGTCGCATATTAAAGCCCACTATGGCATTCATGAGTCCGCTCGTCTGCACTATTTTCTGAGAGGGATGAACGATACTTATATTTTAGAGACGGAGCAAGGCAAATACATATTTAGAGTGTACCGAGCGGACCGGAGAAACCAATCAGAGATTGCTTTTGAATTAGATTTATTAAACGATCTTCATGCAAAAGGGATAAGCGTGTCCGTACCGATTGAGAAAAATGACGGCACATTTATTAATGAGTTTTTGGTCCCTGAGGGTGTAAAGTACGGGGTAATGTTTAGTTTTGCAGATGGTCAAGAAAAGCGAATGCAGCATCCAGAAGACAGTCGTCTATTTGGCGCATCCGTTGCTCAAATTCATCAAGCTGCTGACGATTTCACCTCTGAGCACACAAGGGGAGAGCTCGATTTGGAGCATTTGATAGACAATCCGCTTCGCATAATTAAGCAGCACATGGAAAATCGGCAAGAGGATTATCAATTTCTAAATGAGCTGGTTATGCGCTTAAAAGATCAGCTTAACATTCATCTGGAAGCAGGGCTGGACTTTGGAATTTGTCATGGGGATTTGCATGGCAATACGAATGTCGCTTTTACGGAAAATGGGACATTGACGCATTATGATTTTGATATTTGCGGTTATGGCTGGCGAGCTTATGACATTGCGGAATTTAGACTGGCAAGAGAAATTCATAGCAGGCACGATAAAGAAGAGGTTGAACGTCTTTGGGATGCATTTATTTGCGGATACAGAGAAATCAGATCTATAGGCGAAAATGATATTCAAGCGGTTCCGATATTTGTAGCGCTTAGACAGCTATGGCTCTTTAGCTTATGCTTCAGTGAATCTAAGTTGATCGGAGCAGCTGATTTTGATGACGGATTTATCGACAGCAAGATGGAGTATTTTAGAAATTTAGTGTAGATGTCACAAAAAAACTCATCTTATCGTTATATGTGCAAACATGCACAGGAGCTGATGGAGATGAAAGAGAAAAAGGAAATAACATGTGTCATTATTGGCGGCGGTTATGCAGGCATTAACGCCCTCAAGGCAATACGAAAAACATTGCAGCCGGAATTAGGAGCTGGGAAGCTCCGTTTAATTCTGATTGATAAGCAGCCATACCATCTTCGGAAGGTATTGCTGTTCAAGCCGGCTGTTAATGATGATAATATTGTTGTTCCTTTTGGCAGCTTGTTTCCAGATGGCGTGGAATTTATTCAAGGAATGGTAATGACCATAGAAAAAAGAGATAAGCGGTTATTGTATAAAGATGAGAGCGGGCACGAGCAGCATTTAAAATACGATATTCTCATTTTGGCAGCTGGAAGCGTTATTCGTCAGCCCGATGCCGATCAGGGCGGTATTGCCTTGACTGGACTCGCAAGCGCAGCTCATATTCGAGAGCATTGGCATGAAAACTTGAGAAAAGCGGTAAAGGAAACAAGCCGTGCTGAGCGTCAAAGATGGATGACTGTTGCCGTTGCAGGGGCGGGGATTAGCGGAATCGAATCATCTGCTGAGCTTGTCTACGCTTTGCGTAAGGAAGCAAGTGCACTCGGACTTGATCCGTCAGAGGTGATTCTCTACTTGCTAAATGCGCAGGATAGGTTATTTCAGGAGGGACCGGCAAAGGTTGGCATGAAGCTAGAGCGCTTGCTTAAGGGCAGCGGAGTGACCGTTCTGCACGGACGCAAAGCTATTCGTGAGAGGGAAGGGGAGCTTCTCTTATCGGATGGTGGGATTTTAAAGGTGGGCTTATGTATTTGGACGCTTGGCCTGCTGCCCAATCCGATGCTCAGAAGCATGGGGCTGCCGCTTACTGCAGATGGTCGAGTCATTGTGGACGCTAATTACCGTGTGAAAGAAGCACCTGGGATATATAGCATTGGCGACTGTGCTCAAATTGTTGACCCGGTGAGCGGGCTTGAGGATAGGATGACGTGCAAGGAAGCGACAGCGCAAGCAGATAGGCTGGGGAAAGTCATAACGGCAGATATAATGGGTCATTCTGCACCTGTTCACAAGAGATATCTTGATTTTTTCTGTTTTGGTCTCGGGCCAGAGCGGGGAATGGTATGGACAAGGCAATGGGGCCTCGACATTATCATAACGGGGAAGCTTGGATGGAAGGTACGGAAAATGACTTGGGATTATGCGAGTCTCATTAAATGATAAAAGCAGCATTTGTTATGAAACGAGGGATGGTGAAATGAAAGAGCTCTACCTGCAATATAAAGCGCTTTTGTTCAAAATCGCATACCAGCTTACGGGTTCGGCTGCTGACGCTGAAGATATCGTGCAGGATGTTTTCGTGAAGGCATATGATATAGATCCAGAGAGCATAGCCGAGCCGAAGGCTTATTTGTGCAAAATGGCGACAAACCGCAGCTTGGATTTGCTAAAGTCTGCCCGAAAGCAGCGAGAGCGGTACGTTGGGCCGTGGCTCCCAGAACCCATTATTACAGAAGAGACGGATGCACTGGATGCCGTTATTCACCACGATTTGTTGTCTTATGCAATGCTGGTTTTGCTTGAACGGTTAACCCCCTCGGAGCGTGCTGTATTTGTGCTTCGTGAAGCGCTGGGCTTCGAATATTCGGATATTGCAAAGCTAATAGAAAAAAGCGAAGTCAATTGTCGAAAGCTGCTGAGCCGTGCGCGAGACAAAATGGGGATTTCCGAAGCTGAACCTGTTCATGCGCAGCCTGCGGGTGAAGAATGGGTTCGTCGTTTTGTATTGGAGCTTGCGGAGGGCAATGTGAAGGAGGTCCTTTCTCTGCTTGCAGAGGAGGTTGTTCTCCTTTCAGATGGCGGAGGCAAAGTGTCTGCTGCTATTCATCCTATTAAAACACGCGAAAACGTTTCTCGGTTTCTATTCGGTTTGGTTCAAAAAGGACCACTTGCTGATGGCAGTTTGAAAGCCGAGCTTAGAATACTGAACGGTCAGACGGGACTTGTTTTACGATCAGATAAAGGAATCGAGGGGGTTACTCTTTTCCATGTGGTGCAGGGGGGCGCACTTCATCTGTACATTGTAAGAAATCCAGATAAGCTGAAACTGTTGGAATTGAATACTGGCGGATCATCATGAGGGAGGTGTCTTCATTTGAAGTTAATTGACGAGACCGTTGTAAAATCGGCACAAGCCAAAGATGATATTTTCACTGTACTTCAGAGGTATAAGGATTTTTGCGCACAAAATAATATACAGGAAAATCATGAGTTGATTTATTAATGCTGAGAGTAAAAATAGGAGAGATTATCGTGATGACACAACTTGCTAAACACATTATTGAGGGGAATTCGGTATTATTGCGTCCAGCAAAGGAGTCCGATATAGAGCCTTATTTAGCTTTTTTACAAGATACGGAGATGAACCTGCTGACAGGGTCACAAAAAGCTTTTACACGTGAGGAAATCGAAGCTTGGATTCGTAAAATTAGCGTCATAAACCAAGACCGATTTGACTCCATGATTATATTGAAGGAAACAGGAGAGCTGCTTGGCGAGGTTGTACTAAATGATATGGATACGATCAATCGCAGCGCGAATATACGTATCGGTATTCAAGGGACGCAGCATCGCGRCAAAGGTTATGGTACAGAAGCGCTGCTTCTCATGCTTAGATACGGCTTTCATAAGTTGAACTTGCACCGAATCCATCTCGGAGTATACGCCTTTAATCCGCGCGCCATCCATGTGTATGAGAAGATCGGATTTCATCGCGAGGGAGTAGAGAGGGATGCTTTGTTTATGGATGGGAAGTTTCATGATCTCATTACGATGTCTATATTAGAGGATGAGTTCGACGCGCTATATGGAGCATAAAAACAAACAAATAAAGCGCCAATCGAGGACACGGTTCATTCCATGTTCGGGATTGGCGCTTTTTTTTGCAACTACATCTCGTTAGAATGGAGCGCGAGGAAGGAGTCAACGAGCTCAGGGTCAAAATGCAGTCCGCGCTGTTCGCTAATATATTCCAGCGCCCGTTCTTCGGACCATTTTTCTTTGTAGGGACGGGTGCTGGTCAATGCATCATAAACATCAACGACGCTGACGATACGCGCTTCAATTGGAATGTTTTCTCCGGCAAGCTGATGCGGGTAGCCGGTGCCGTCCCATTTTTCATGATGGTATAAAATAATATTTTTACCCATTTCGAGCTCAAGCTTAAATAAATCATCTGTAAGCTCAGCATAAATTTTATCAATGATATCAACGCCGATTTGGGTGTGCATTTCAACAATATTTCGTTCGTAATAAGCGAGCGGACCCGGCTTATATAGAATGCCCTCCGGAATTCCTGATTTGCCGATATCGTGCAAAATGCTCGCATGCGAAATGCGGTTCACGGCTTCCTCCGTCCAGCATAATTGCATGCGTTCATTATGGAAGTGAGTGAGCCGTTCCGTTAAATCCCGCACACGGACGAGATGCTGCTCGATGCCCGGATCACGAATTTCGCAAGAAATGGCGAGCACCTTAAGCATCGAGCTTTGAATGGAGCCGATGCGCTCCTCTGGTAAATAGAAGCCGCTCTTTAACTTCTCCAGCTCACGAAAAATACCGATATAATAGGTTACCCCTGCGATTTGCAGAGGTGTTATGGTAATGGAGGAATGCCAAATGCTGCTGTCTCTTCGCCGATTTGTTAATACGCCTGACCATGGCAAGCCTTGTTTAAGAGCTTGCTTCATCTGATCATGCGTTTCCTTTGGCGTATAGGATGTTCGCAGGATGCCAGCTTTTTTCCCTGCTATTTCTTGTGATGAGTAGCCCGTAATTTTCTCGTAGGACGGATTGACTGCAAGAATATGATGTTCTATATCTGTGATGATCACAGCATCAGCTAGTTTAAGGTAATGGACTAGGTGTTCATTCATGTTGCAAATCGTTTCTCCTCACTTCTTTTTCTTCGGCAATATCTTTGTGCCTTGCTCCATTGGAGACTGGCATAATGGGCAAGCACGAGTCTCTGATTGCGAATCCTCGTACGTAATAATACGCTGCCATACCTCGCAGGTATCGCTAGTACATAACCATGCAAGAGCAGATTCTGTATCACCGTCCTCTTCTTCACCTGACATAAAGGCAGAGCGAATGAACCTTGATAGTTCAGCCGGTTTTCCCCGGTACAGAGCAGGGGAGCTGATATACAACTCCTCTTGGGCTCTAGTAACAGCAACATAGGCGAGTCTTCGTTCTTCCTCCAGCGCTTCTGCCAGTGCGTTGTCGCCCGTTTGAATGGAGCTCCGGTCACTATGCTTATCCGCAGCTAATGCAGAGCTATGCGGTAAAATGCCTTCTGAGGCACCGATGACGAATACAACAGGAAATTCAAGTCCTTTGGATCTATGAATGGACATCAAAGATATCGCACTGCGGTTATGATTATGCTTCTGAAGCTGCTGCACGGCAGCATGCTTGTCCGTAATATCATCAATATAGGCCAGAAAAGCTTCGATGCTATCATAGCTGCTCGCCGCAGACTCGAACTCATCAAGCACTTCCTTTAGACTTTCCTTATGCTCCGTCATTTCATGACGCTTGCTCGTTTCAAGAAATTGGTCATAAAAGKATTGGCGAAGCTGCATAATAGCTTCAGCAGGCTTTAATTCGGCCAGCGCTTTAATAAGCTTGATGCGTTCTTTGATTTTGTCTTTCTGAAATTCTTTGATCTGCGGAAATTCAAGCAGATGTATGAGCGGCCATTTCTTAGCACGCTGTTTGTCTTGGTTCCATATGAAAGCCATAGCCTGTTCCCGATTGACATAAAGCGAGGGCAGCAAAATTTCCATCGCATCGAAATTGCGGCGATCTATTGCAAGCCTCAGATGGGCAACTAGCGGCTTTATCGCCCACTGGTCATAAAATAGCTGGCCGTCGCCGAAGTCGATAAACGGAAGCTCCTTTGTAAGAAGCAGCTCGACGAGCGCCCTGCTGCTGCTCGCAGTACGAAATAAAACAGCAAAATCGCCAAAGGAGCGATTGCCTTGAGCAATTTGCATGCTAATTGTGTCTGTAATGAGCTTTGCCTCGTCTTGCGTCGTCTTAAGCCGTGCATAGGAGGGGCTAACTCCTTTGGGCTTGACAGCAAAGAGCGATTTCTCTTTGCGGAGCTTATTATATTGAATGATAGCATTGCCAAGTCCGACTATTGTGCTCGTTGAGCGGTAGTTAATATCCAGTACATAAGTTGCTGCACCTGGATATTGATGCTCGAAGTTCAATATATAATCGTTTTTTGCACCGTTGAATGAATAGATCGTCTGATCGTCATCGCCGACGACCATAAGATTGCGATGCTTGTCGGCAAGCATTTGGACGAGCACGTATTGCACCTGATTCGTATCTTGGAATTCATCGATCATGATGTACTGAAAGCGCTGCTGAAGGGTAGCAAGCAGCGCCTTGTCGTCCCTCAGAAGCTTGTACGCTTCAAGCAGCAAATCATCGTAATCGAATTTATCCATCTCTTTCTTCCACTGCTCATAACGGGTGAAAAGCAGCTTTAGCTCTCTTTCCTCCGTTGTAGAAGCGGGAAGGTCTTCGATGTTGATCATCTGCAGCTTAGTGGCGGAGAGCTGTGCAAGAATGGTTTCGGGCTCATATTCGTTTTGCAGCAAAAGCTCCCGCATCAGACGTTTGAAAAAAATATGCTTTTGTCCGGTTTCACCCAAAATGCCTTGGCGATAGCCGCGCCCTCGCAGCAGTTGGAGGCAGAAGGAATGAAAGGTACGAGCCTCTACGCCGCTTGCTGCTTGCGGATTAAGCACAGGAAGAGCGCGAATGCGGCTTCGCATTTCATCAGCTGCTTTTTTGGAAAAAGTCATTAATAAAATATGCTGCGGCAAGGCGCCTTGCACAGCAAGCAGATAAGCTGTTCGGCATACGAGTACTGACGTCTTGCCCGATCCTGCTCCTGCCAGCGTTAGGGCTGCTCCTTTGTTATGGCGAACAGCAGCAATTTGAGGCCTATTGAGTGATATGCCGAATTGCTCTAAAGACCGGAAGAAGCCGGCATCCTTCTGGCTTGCATCAACAAGCTGAAGGCTCGTTTCGGCTTCTGCTTGCTCGGCAAAAGGAACCTGACTGTTCCGAATGCCTATGGGAAATGTATAATAGACATGACTCACTACTTCATCACCTTTAAGAATAATATTCACTTATTATAACAGAACATTAAAAGAATGAGGGATGACATCATGATTGAACAAGCTGTGAAAGAAGACTTAAAAGAAGTAATGCCGCTGCTGCTATCTGCGATCGGCCATATTGCCTACACCTTGGCAGGAACTGAGGATGATGCTGAAGTAGAGCGCATCCTTGGCGATTTTTATGTTCGCGAGGACAATCGGATTAGCTATAAGCATGTTCTTGTCGATAGGAGAGAAGATGGCATTGCAGGAATGCTTATTAGCTATTCAGGCGATGGAGCTGCAGAGCTGGATGTGCCATTTGTTACACGTCCTGGGCGAGATAAAGGTGTGCGTGCGGATGAAACGATTGCTGTTGAGGCACAAGAAGGCGACTTTTACTTGGATTCTATCGCAGTCGCCGAACGTTATCAGGGGCAGGGCATAGCTAAGGCGCTAATTAGCGCTTTTGAACAGAAGGGTGAAGAGGCTGGATGCAGCAGGCTGTCGCTGATTGTAGAGCCAGAAAATACGAGAGCTTATGCGATTTACAAAAAGCTTGGTTTTACTGAGGATGGTACGATTTTAGTGAGCGGAAGTCCTTATATCCGAATGGTAAAAATCAAGTAATTGTTCAATAAGTTAATTATGGAATAAAAAGGGTTTGTGCGGTAAGATGAGAGAGTTATATGTAATTTATAATAGACTTTCATCGTAACCGGGGGCGTTTTATTTATGGCTATGGCAAGCTTCAAATCGAAATTAGCTTACAGCTCGGGAAATTTATCAGTCAACTTAATTGCACAGGCCTTCGCATCCTACATCGTTTTTTATTATGTGGATGTGCTTGGTGTAAAACCGACTTTAATCAGTCTGGCCATGGTGATTCACGGCATCGTCAATGCGGTGCTAAACCCGTTGTTCGGACACATTTCCGACCGTACGAGCTCCCGTTTTGGCAGGCGCATTCCGTACATGCTGTTTGGCATGGTGCCGCTGGTGGCCTTGTTTACTGCGATTTGGTTTCCAGTTGGCAYCGGATCAGCGCTGTTTTGGTACTTCTTAACGATCGTGCTGCTCTATGACATTATGTTCGTGATGGTTGTATTGAACTATTCTGCACTTTTCCCTGAAATGTTTACAACTATGAAAGAGCGGGCAACGGTGTCCTCATGGCGTCAAATGTTCGGCATCTTGGGGATGATTATTGGTGTGGCTCTTCCTCCACTCGTTTATGCGAATATGGGCTGGGGGCCGATGGGAGCGATTTTTGCAGGGATCGCGCTTATTTTCTTTATTGTTATGGTATCGGCAAGCAAGGAGAAAATGGTTGTTTCGCGTGAAGAGGTTGGTTTCGTTCAATCCTTGAAATTCACATTCTCGAATAAGGCGTTTGTTTTATTCGTTATTGGCAGCTTTTTCGTCCAGTTTACCTTTGCCATGCTGCCCGCGGCTATTCCTTTCTTCACCAAATACGTGCTCGGAGCTGAAGATAGCAGCAATACGATTTTGCTCGGTGCTATTTTTGTCGCTGCCATCCCGTGCGTCTACATATGGGGGAAATTGCTGCAGAGATGGGGCCCGCGCAAGACCGTTATGATTGCCGTTAGTATTTACGCATTTGCAACGATTCCATTTTTATTCGTATCCAGCGTTGCAACTGCGGCAATGGCGGCGGTCGTGATCGGCATCGGTTTAGCGGGTTTGCTCGTTTTGCTGGATGTTCTGTTGTCCGAGATTATTGACGAGGATGAGAAGCAGACAAACGTACGCAGAGAGGGCATGTACTTTGGGATGAACGGCTTTATCGTCAAATGGGGAATTTCACTGCAGGCTGTTGTTCTGGGTGTTGTGCTGGAGGCAACCGGCTATGTGAAGGACGCGGTTCAAGCGGATGCGGCAGTGTGGGGCATTCGTTCAATGCTCAGCTTTATCCCGTTCATAGCTTTGCTTGTAGCTCTTCTATTTTTCTATTTATACCCTATTCGTCCTACGAATACGATTACAAAAAGCGGAGCGGTGACCCATAGTAATGACTAGTTTTATAGATTGGGCAAAAAAGAACCCATTATTGCTGCTTCTGTTTCTCGTCGGGGCTGCGGTGAGAGTGGTATATGCGGGATCCATACCAGGCGGCTTGAATCAGGATGAGGCATCGATCGGCTATGAGGCTTATTCTATTCTGCATTATGGCATTGATCGCAATGGCATATCGCTGCCGGTTCATCTTATTGCATGGGGAAGCGGTCAGAACGCGCTTTATGCTTACCTGTCTATGCCTTTTATCTATTTATTCGGTTTAAATGAACTGTCAGTTCGAATGGTTAGCATCTTATTTGGCCTACTGAGCATGGTGCTATTCTATCGGATTGCAAATCAGCTATTCCAAAGAAAGCATGCAGCTGCGGCTGCAGCTTTTTTTATCGTCATATGTCCTTGGCATATTATGATGTCACGATGGGCGCTGGRGTCGAATATTTTTCCTACTCTAGTGCTGATCGCCGTGTTTTTTTTGTTTAAAGCGCTGCAGCAGCCGAAATGGCTGATTGGCTTTACATTAACACTAGCCGCTTCGCTTTATGCTTATGGAACGGCTTATTTTTTTGCACCTGTTTTTGGAGTAGGCGTATTGGCTCTGCTCGTTGTTAAAAAGGCGTTCAAGCTGCGAGTTCTGCTTTGGAATTGCGCGGTTCTCATTATATTAGCAGCACCTATCGGACTGTTTCTTCTTATTAATCGATATGGCATGGCGACCATACAATTTCTTTTTTCTATTCCTAAGCTAACTGTTCCTCGTGTAGAGCAAATCTCTACCGCATTTGGCGGTCATTTTTTCTCAACGTTTGCGGACAATTTCAAATCATTTTTGCAAATGTATTTGACTCAAAATGATGGTTTGCTGTGGAATGCCATGCCTAAATTTGGATATATGTATCCGTTAGCATTACCGCTGATCGGGATTGGCATCTTGTATGGCGTTATGAAACTGATTAATAATTTCCGCATAGAGACAGCAGTCATTGCTATCTGGTTCGGAACGGCAATTCTAATGACATTGATTACAGATGTGAATATCAATCGTATTAATATTATTTTTTATCCGACGGTATACTTGGCAGCTGCAGGCCTTATGTGGCTGCACAAGCGGATTAAATACTCTTTCCCTATCGTTATAGCGGCATTCTCTATTTTCTTTGTTTTCTTCTGTGCTAACTATTTCACTACGTATGCGAAGCAAATAAGCCCGCTTTTCTATGAGTCCTTTGGAGAAGCTGTACAGTACGCATCGGATGAAACGGAAGGCAATATCTATGTGACAGATCAAGTGATGATGCCTTATATTTATGTATTGTTTTATGAAAAAATGGATCCGAAGCAGTTTATGAGCACAGTCGACTATATCAATCCGGGTGAGCCCTTTCAGTTTGTTCGAGCATTCGGCAGATATCATTTTGGGCAGCCTGAGCTAAGGCCAAATGAGGAAGCGGCTTATATTTTCAAAAATAGCGACCCTATTCCGGGTGAGGATTCAGGCTATAAGATTAAACGATTTAAACATTATACGGTCGTGAGCGGTACAGGAACAGTGGTGGCTCTGAAGGTTCATGAATCATTTCAGAACGGCGGCTTTGAGGAAGGCCAGCAGTATTGGTCATTTACTTCCGGCACGGGGATCGGCTCAAACCGTCCTTACAGCGGTTCCAACTTAATGTATGTTGACCCAGGCAACGGTCGTGTCGTTTCCCAAACCTTCTCGGCTGCTGATGACGGTGACTATATCCTTTCTGCTAAAGTAAGTACGAGCGCTGCTGGTGGAATGATCGGGGTTTCCATCAATGGAGCAAAGATTGAAGATCTTGCGATTAACGCACAAGAGCAATATGTAGAAGTTAAGCTGCCTGCAGTATCCGTGAAAATGGGAGACACCGTTTCTATCTATTTTACCGGAGGGGCGGGCTGGTTAAATGTCGATGATGTGGCGTGGAGCAAGCATGCTTAATGGAAAGATGGAGGAGTCTCAAAACCATTTGGATTTGGACTCCGGGGAGTGGGAGGATTCCAACGATAACTGGAAAATATCGTCCATCACACGAAAGATGGAATGAGGCTATTTCGATACGGCTTCACCGTTAATATAATAGCTGTCCTCACGATAAGCATGAAACACGATTTCAATTTCAGATAAGCCAATCTGGCTGACGTATTTGGTAACTGCCTGTGCAAATCGATTTCTTACTTGCTGTCCCCGCTCGAACCAGCCGATCTCGATAAATGCAAACCCTTGATCATCTGTCTCACTGCCAAAAACGCTGGTCGTATGTAGACAAGCCATTGTAAAATTATCGGTACCGCACTCGCAAATAGCGGCAAGCTCAGCAGCAAGCGGTGCCGAAACTGACTTCAACTGCTCGGACGGTACTCCGCGGAATAATAAATGTGGCATTACGCTGTTCCTCCTGCATAGATAGATTAAATATCCATAGTAGTATAACAAAAAAAAGCATCAGCCGCTTTATACCAGGGAATGCCGTCTGATTCACAATCAGTGGGCATTCCTGTATAACGACTGATGCTTGTTTGTTTGCTCCTGCTTACTCCGTCACATGAAACGGCTTAAGAAACAGCTTAGGAATTTCAGTTTCAAACTTGACCAGTTTGCCGGTTATCGGATGCGTGAAGGACAATACGCGGGCATGCAAGCCAAGGCGGCCAATGATGCGTGTGCGTGCGCCGTATTTTTTGTCGCCAACAACGGGATGGCCAATGTCCTCCATATGAACGCGAATTTGATTTTTTCGGCCTGTCTCGAGATTCACTTCGAGTAGCGAGAAGTTTTTATTGGAACGAAGCACCTTATAATGGGTAACGGCGTGCAGACCATCGTTCGGATAGGAGCTGGAATACATTTTGAGCGTTTTGCTTTCCTTCAGCCACGAACTGATTGTACCTTGCTCCTTCTTAACCAATCCTTCTACAAGCGCGATATAGCTTCGTTCTTGAACCGAATCCTGCCAGCTGTTTTGCAGCTGCTGCTGAACCGCCTCGCTCTTTGCAAACATCATGACACCTGACGTATCACGATCCAGACGATGCACAACGTAAATCCGGTTTTTCGTATTTTCGACCCGTACATGCGCCATAAGCTGGCGATAGGCGGTCACTTCATTTTCTGGCGCGGAATCAGAAGATATGGACAGAAGCCCCGATTCCTTCTTTATAACGATAATATGCTCATCCTCAAACAGGATCGCGAGCCCTTCCAGAGGTATTTTATCCTGCGGCCGGTCTCTGCCTACCGTAACGGTTTGACCGGGCTGAAGCGGATAGTTGTAAGCGGTCGTTGATTTTCCGCCTACAGATACTTGTCCGTTCGCTAATATGGATTTCACTACATTGCGTCCAGCACCTGAAATGTTTTTTATGAGAAAGGGAAGCAGTTCCATCGGTTCGTTAACCGGGTAGGACTTGCTCTTATCTGCTTGTGATTGAGGAGCTCCGCGCTTTTTTCCCCTGTGCATGCCAAAAAACCTCCTAGATTCAATGCTCCTACTATACCATGAGTATGGGCTTCAGTTCTAATCTTCTGTTTAGCTGTTTAACAACGCTCTATGAATCTCGATCTAATAGACAAAGAGTTAAGAGGAGTGGTAGGATTAATGATAGATTTACCAAATGGTGAAAAAGGAAAAGTTTGGAGGAAATGATCGGGTGAAAACAAAAATTATAAAGACTATGCTAAGTCCTATGCTCATTGCCGGGTTATTGCTTGCCCCTTTGTCAACACTTGGCGTAGATTCTGTAGCGGCAGCCAGCGCTGCAAGCAAGACGGTTGCCGTATCGACGCAACAACTGCAGGTGATTGTAGATGGCAAGAAATTAGCTCTATCAGCCGGCGCGTATGCAGAGAAAGGCGTCACATTTGTTCCGATGCGCGATATTTTTACAGCACTGGGCGCTACCGTAACTTGGGAAGGCAAGACGGAGACGATTATTGGACGTAAAGGCAATCGTTCTATTTCTCTTAAAGTAGGCATGAAGCAAGCGGTCATTAACGGTAAAACAGTGAAGCTCGATTCACCTGCTGTCGTTCGCAAAGGCGTTACGTTTGTACCCGTTCGGTTCATCTCGGAAGCTCTTAACGCAAATGTGAAATGGGATAAAGCGGCTAACGCGGTTCGAATCACATCGCAAGAGGCTGCCGAGCAAGCAGAATACAACGAGTGGCTTGAGCAGCAGAAAAACATTCCTAGACTTACTCCTAAAGAAATCGTAGATAAATATGATGAGAGTGTTGTTCTCATTATGACCAATCGCGCTCAAGGCAGCGGCGTTGTTATTGGAGATAACCTGATTCTTACTAATTATCATGTTATCGGAGATGCAGCCTCCGCTACTATGCTGGATGTTTATGGTGACGAGCTGAAGATTACAGGCGTAGTTCATTATGATAAGGCAGCAGATCTAGCTATTGTCAAAACAGAAAAATCAATAGACATTCCGCCGGTCGTTCTAGGTTACGGATTAAACTCGTATAAAGGCGGCAAAGTCGTTGCCATTGGAAGTCCGCTTGGGCTGCAAAATACAGTTTCTGACGGTCTGATTAGCAACATCACCTATGAAGACGGTATCCGATACATTCAGACAAGTGCTCCGATCGATCACGGCAGCTCAGGCGGGGCATTGTTTAATGAGTTCGGAGATCTTGTTGGCATCACCACGCTTGGATACTCTGGGACGAGCGCGGATTTGAATTTTGCTGTATCCGTTATTCATGCTGCTAGTTTGAATAGCGAAGTGACAGAGGAGAAAATAAAGAACGCCAAGTTTTTACCTTCAAGCTTGCCGGATACGCTCGTTGGCGCTCCTTTGGCTGATATCGAGAAGGTGCTGAAAGATCAATTCTCTTCTGTATCTACTACTGAAGGCGAGGCTAAGTTTACGAAGTGGGAAGCCAAACGTGATTCCGCTGGCTGGCTCGTGCTGACAGCAGATATTGATCCTAGGTTTTATATGTTATACGGAGCATCGATGTCTCAGGAGCTCAGGCTTTGGGCAATTAATCTAGGGAATGAGTTCCATAAGATGCTGCCGGATGAGAAAATTCAAGTGCTCATTTCCTTCGAGCGCGATTATGGTTTCGAGCCGCGCGGCTTTGAATCGGGCGAGGTTACAGCACTTGGCGGCGACAAATGGCGTGTTCGCTATCCAATCATCGATATGCAGCTCAAAAATGAGCTTTATATTAAAGTAAGAGTGTAAAAAAATGGAGGCATCTGCTGCTGCGATCTGCGGCAAGGGATGCCTCTTCTTTTTTTTGATTTTTTTCTGTACAATAGAAGGCATCTTGCTATAAGCGCTGAAGGCTTTCGCAAACGTGCTTTATAGGCAAATGCTTAAGTTAGAGAGGTTATTACTTATGAAAGTGGTACTGTCCACATTAAATGCCAAGTTTATACACACATCACTGGCGCTGCGCTGTTTGAAGGCGTTTAGCGGCGATCGATTCGATATTGAAATTGCAGAGTACACCATCAAAGATCCAGTGATGAACATCGTGTCCGATATTTTTTCGAGAAAACCTGATGTAGTCGGATTCTCCTGCTACATTTGGAACATCGAAGAAACGATTACGGTTATTAATATGCTGCGCAAAATCATGCCTGAAATCAAAATTATTTTAGGCGGTCCTGAGGTCAGCTATGATATGGACTATTGGATGGAGCGTGTGCAAGAGGTTGATTTTATCGTGGTGGGCGAAGGCGAAGAGACCTTCCATCATTTGCTTACTGAGATTGAAGGCGATGGCAAATACCATATGGTATTTGGAATTACGTATCGGAAGCAGCGCGAGGATCGCGTCGAGGTGCTGATTAATCCGCCGCGTCCCAAGCTGAATCTGAATGAGCTGCCATCCCCGCATCGCTTTGAGGAGGATATTCCTCATTTGGGAAGCCGTGTCGTTTATTTTGAGACAAGCCGAGGCTGCCCGTTCAGCTGCCAGTTTTGCCTATCCAGTATCGAGGTTGGCGTTCGTTATTATGATATGGAGCGGACGAAAGCAGATATTTTGTATTTGATCGAAAAAGGTGCCAAGCTTATTAAATTCGTCGATCGAACATTTAATATTAAACGGGATTACGCGCTTGAAATTTTTGAGTTTTTGATTAAAAACCACCAGGGCTGTGTTTTTCAATTTGAAATAACAGCAGATATCATGAGACCTGAGGTGCTTGATTATTTAGCTGAAAATGCGCCTCCAGGCATATTCCGCTTTGAAATTGGCGTACAATCTACGAATGATCCAACAAATGAAGCGGTTCAGCGTCGCCAAAACTGGATGAAGCTGGTGCGTACCGTTATGAAAGTGAAAAATTCTCAAAAAATCGATCAGCATCTTGATTTGATTGCCGGTCTGCCGCTTGAGAACTATGATACGTTCCGTGGAACGTTTAATGATGTATTCGAGCTGCGTCCCGAGGAGCTGCAGCTAGGCTTTCTCAAAATGCTGCGCGGTACGGGTCTCCGCCGTGAAGCAGATAAATGGGGCTATATTTATATGGACAGATCGCCTTATGAAATGCTGGGCAATGATCTGATGCCATTTGGCGATATCGTTCGCATTAAACGGGTAGAGGATGTATTAGAGAAATATTGGAATGCGCACCGAATGGATCATACGCTGCTTTATTTGGTTGATCGTGTGTTTCCATCGCCATTCGACTTCTTCCAGGCGTTCGGCGATTTCTGGGAACGAAGCGGCTGGCAAAAGATCGGCCATCAGCTGGAGGATCTGTTCTCTCGGCTCTCGGCGTTTCTTGGATCGCTGCCTATCTCAGCCGAGAAGAACTTCGAACATGTGCCAGCACTGCAAGAGGATACGAAGAGAGTTTCTGCTTCACCAGAAGAGATACTCGCAATTGCAGGCGAACGCTTAGATAAGGACGTCGTACTGGGGCTAATGAAATATGATTATTTCCTTAATCATAATTATAAGCCTCGCAAAATTTGGTGGGAGTTTACGATGGACAAGTCGCTTTGGAGCGGCTGGATGCGCCACTTAGCGGATCGCCCAGAGGATGTATCTCCTGAATTCGCAGCACTGCGATTTGGCGAGAAGGAGCTTCACAAACATGCGGTTATTGAGAAGCTGCCGTTTGATCTTGCAACATTCCTTGCTACAGGAGAGGTTGATCGCGAACATCATACGCTGCTCGTTGTTCTGTATGCACTTGAGGCAGGCAGCAGCAAACCGAAGCCGCGTCCATTCACTTTAAAGATTAAAGCTGGTCAAGAAGCGATGATTAAGTAGTCCTGATTGAAATTGAAAAGAACCTCCAAACCCATGAAGCAAACGGGTTTGGAGGTTCTTTGTTACTGGTTTGAAAATATGAAATTAAACAGAAGCAGGTACAATACTGCGAAGTACTGTCATGCTGCCGGAGAGCTCATAGTCGCCAAGGTTAGCTGGAAGGAGGAAGCACTCGCCTGCTTTAACGGATTGCTCGCCATCTGCCCATTTCACTTGTCCCTCACCATCGGCAACTACAAGGATAACGAAGCTATCAAGCGATGTGGACAGCTTCCAAGGCGCGGCTACGATACCCTTCTCAACGATGAAGTAAGGAGAAGAAGCGATGGTCAGCCACTGGCCAGCTACTGCGCTGTCTGTTTTCATCCGCTCAGCGCCTGCGCCTTCATAGGCGATGACATTAAGGGAATCTTCGATATGAAGCTCGCGCAGTTGACCATCAAGTCCAAGGCGATTGTAGTCATGCAAGCGATAAGTAGTGTCGGAGTTTTGTTGAATCTCAGCTACAACAACGCCAGAGCAGAGAGCATGAACGGTTCCTGCGGGAATGTAAAATGCATCACCAGCTTCAACAGTCACTTCTTGAAGCGCGTCCATAATGCGGCCTTCAGTGATTGCTGCTTCCATCGCCGCACGGTCAATGCCGTCTTTTAGGCCATAGATGATTTTTGCGCCTGGCTTAGCGTCGAGGATGTACCACATTTCTGTTTTGCCAAGCTCGCCGTCAGGCAGCCCTTCGTATGCATCCGTTGGATGGACTTGAATGGATAGGTCATCATTGCAATCGAGCAGCTTGATAAGGAGCGGGAAACGTCCGTTTTTCTCGGAAAAGCCTTGTGAGCCAAACCATACAGGTCCGTAAGTTTCACGAATTTGGTCAAGTCCAACGCCAGCAAGCTCGCCGTTCATTACTTTTGTAATGCCGTTAGGGTGATCACTGATCATCCAGCCTTCGCCAATTGAGCCTTCAGGCATTTCAAGGCCAAAACCTTCTAGTGCGCGTCCTCCCCAAATACGTTCTTTCATTTCCGCTTTAAATTGTAATGGATAAGGTTTTACTGTCATTATTTATCTCTCCCATATTGGTAGTATGTCGTTCTACTGCAGCTAAAAAATAACATTGGCTTTAAACAGCTGTAAGGTGAGCGCGTTGCAAAAGATTAACGAGCAGTTGGACGTTTCTCTGCCGCAATAAGGTAAGGGGCAGCCTTGCGCTGGGTCTGCCTGTAAATAACGGTCTGCGCTAGGCTTTGAGGCAGCTGCTCTGCCCATGATTCCACGGAGGCGGCTTCCTCAGCACCGCCAGGATGCCCTGGATACAATACGCAGGTCACGATACCTCCAGGACGCAGCAGCATGATAGCTGCATCGAGCGCAGCCAGTGTTGTTGCAGTCTCCGTTATGATCGTGAGATCATCGCTTCCCGGCAAATAACCGAGATTGAACATTACGGCTGAGACTTGTCCGATAATAGAAGGATCAACAGTCTCAGCCATACTTGCATGATTGCTCAGCACAAGTTTAATATCGGGAAGCTTATTGTTATTTTGAAGGGAAGAAAGGCGCTCTTGCGTGCGATCAAGCGCCTCTTGCTGGATATCAAAGGCATATACCGTGCCGTTAGGTCCAACAAGCTCGGCAAGCGCAAGTGTATCTACACCACCGCCGGCAGTAGCATCAATGACAATGTCACCTGGCGAAGTACGCTCGTTGATCCATTTGTGAGCCATGCTTAGAACTGATAGAAAACCCATATCTCGCTAAACCTCCTGCTGCCATAACTTGCCTTGCCACGTATTGCGGCGCGTAAGCTCGTCGTCGAAGGCATTCAGCACTGACCATTTATTCATGCTCCACATCGGACCAATCAACAGGTCACGCGGCGCATCTCCCGTAAGGCGATGCACGATCATTTCCGGCGGCAGAAACTCAAGTGTATCAACAATTAATTTCACATATTCATCCTGCTCAAGAAATTGAAGCAGACCAGCCTCGTACTGACGTACCATCGGCGTCTTGCGCATGAGATGAAGCAAATGAATTTTAATGCCTTGCACGTCCATCTTGGCGACGGCGCGACCTGTATCAAGCATCATTTCATGCGTTTCCTGAGGTAGACCGTAAATGATATGCGCACATACGCGAATGCCGCGTTCCCGAAGACGTTTTACGGCATCGAGATAGCAGGCCGTATCATGTGCCCGGTTGATGAGCTCTGAAGTAGATTCGTGCACGGTTTGAAGTCCCATCTCCACCCAAAGGTAGGTTCGCTCATTCAGCTCAGCCAAATAATCGACTACATCATCGGGCAAGCAATCAGGACGTGTTGCAATGGACAAACCAACAACGCCAGGCTGCTGCAAAATGACTTCATAATATTCCCTCAGCTCTTCAACGGGCGCATACGTATTTGTATAAGCTTGGAAATATCCAATATACTGCGCATTTTGCCATTTCTGATGCTGACGGTCCCGTATTTTATTGAATTGTGTAACGAGGTCGTCCCGCCTGCTGCCCGCGAAATCACCAGAGCCGCGAGCGCTGCAAAATGTACAGCCGCCCTTTGCAATGGACCCGTCACGGTTTGGGCAAGTGAAGCCGGCATCAAGCGTAACCTTGAATACCTTGCCTCCCAACTGCTCATGCATTTCGTAATTCCATGTATGAAATCGTTTATCGCCCCAAAGCAGTGGCTGCTGGTGTTGCGATGTTGATAATTTAATCATCGTTTTCCCCTTCATTCAAGACCTACACCCTATATTTTAGCGAAAAACGAGTGGAAAAGCCACGTTTGTCATGCGAATAGTTATTGAATGTTCGGAAAACGCTTTAATTGGAAATATTTTTTGAAATGGGTGTTTTTAGACTTGCGCAACCTTACATGAAGTGTTATATTAAAAGTGCGACAAAACAACAAATAAACCTAACATAGCCCATATGCACCTGCATTCATGAAACGTCGATTAAATGGAAATACTCTTACTAATAAATCGATGAGGTGATTAGAGATGAATAATGTAACCAAAATTCCGCACGGCGACGATACTGTAACTGTTGAGCTGACTGTAAAAGAATTGATGGCGCTTACAGGCGTCCGCTTTCACAATAATCATGGTGTAGAAATTTCCGCTCGCAAGAAGTTGAATGAAGTATTAGTGGGAACATACGAGCGTGAGCAGAAAGAGAACGCTCCGATTCCGTATCAGCTTTTGCTGTAACGACTATACATCCAATGACATGATAAGCAAGCCGCATCGCCAATAATTGGCTGCGGCTTTTTTCTATCCTCTTTACATTGCTCAAATTCTTGGGCACAATAAGGACTAGTCTATTCGTTGCATCGTCTACGATAAATGGAGGAATCACTGCATATGCGTTTAAGAGGAAGAAAAGGTATTCGTGAAAGTTTAGAGGGTCAGCCGGAGCTAGTCGTGCTAGATGCTGCGCCGCACAAAGGCAAGTGGCGTGAGTTTTTTGGCAACGACCAGCCTATATATGTAGAGCTTGGCATGGGCAAGGGTCGTTTTATAAGTCAAATGAGTGCTCGCTACCCGCACATCAATTTTATTGGTGTCGACATGTATGATGAGCTTCTTCGCCGCGCAAGCGAGAAGGCACGTATCGTATGGGAACAAAAAGGGGAGTCTCATCCGCCCAATCTTGCGCTGCTTCGCGCTAATATTGAAGGAATCGAGACGATGTTTGCTCCGGGTGAGCTTGAACGCGTCCATCTGAATTTTAGCGATCCTTGGCCAAAGGCTAAGCATGCGCGCAGAAGACTAACGCATCCAAGACTTGTTGCCAAGTATATTGAACTGCTTAACGAGCGCGGCGAGATCCATTTTAAGACGGATTCACAATCTCTGTTTGAGTTTTCATTGAACAGCTTCGCGGAAATGGAGCTTATCATGCGCAATATTTCGCTTCATTTACACAAAGAAGGCCCTCGAGAGGACCTTGTGTTTACGGAATATGAGATGAAGTTTATGGAAAAAGGACAAAATATTTATCGTGTTGAAGCCGTTATCGGCTCCGAGGCTATTCGGAAGCATCGTGAAGCGAAGCATGAGAAGTCGCTTAAAGAGGAAGCTGAGGCATCAGAATCCGTATCGAATGATTCGGATGATGAGGATAATTAATTTAGTCCTACTGCAGACGATACCCAGGAATAATTGACTGCCAAAGCTGTTATCGTTCCGATCAGTGCGCCAGCTGCAACATCAGATGGGTAATGCAGCCCTAGATACATTCTTGACCATCCAACGGATAGTCCAATTATTAACGCAAGCGGCACCAGCAGAGTCATCCATATCCCGCTAGTCAGCAATATAGGGACTAGCCATGCGAAGATCGCTGTTGTGTGTCCGGATGGAAATGAAGAATCGACAAGCGGCTTATGACATGTATTTACATCAGGCAGCGCTTGATAAGGTCGAAGCCGTTTGAATTTACGCTTTACAATTGCTACTGGCAAATGGCTTATGACGACCGCAGTCAAGCATTGCCACCCAGTAAGGCTCCAAGGAGCAGGTGCAAGTAGTGCATATAGAAGGGCGGTTGCGAGCGTAAAGGTTGCGCCGCCCATATGTGTGRCCGTGCTTAACCATTTCCCCAGAATTCGATGTCTTTTTCTCCCTGAAGGTCTCCGGTTTGCCCAAATCAATAATCTTTGCTCACTCGTTTTCAGCCAGCCTATCATTCGTTCCATCGCTGTCATCCTCCTAACGGTGGCTTACTTCTATAACATTTATCAATTCCAGACTTAATTTTAGCATGTTTTTGTTCGCTGAGCGTAAACTATTTCTTGTCCCTATATTAAGGATAAGTAAGTATTATAGCACTAACTTGCTTTCCATGGGTGCTGCCTGATGAGAATGCGCTGTCATGCGTCTATCGGTATCCTGTTTTCGCTCCAAATACAGGGAATAAATATTGATTTCAAATTACTGTTTAATAATGTGCATTTGATGGTAAAACTGTAATGGACAAATTCCACGCGGTTGTGACAGGGTCTGTCGAAACCGCAAAAGATGTCGGAACGGAACTTTCTCGTTCACTTGTTCGTCACATAGACCTATTTCGATTTAAGAAACATTTTCACACATTTTAACGTAAATAAGGACGTTAGTGCTAAAAACTTAGCAATTGGTTGAAAATAAGGCTGAGTCGTCGTAAAAGGAGGTAATGTATTCATCCGTGTGCAATGCAAGCGTTTTTCTGCCGAGATTAAGCGCAATGAAGACTAATTCAACTTTTGACAAAGAAGTTGTTTCTGTGGAGAATCAATTAAGGTCCGAGAGTGTTTGCAGAGAAACACTCATACAAAGAGAAAATATATAATAAAAAGCTTACGGCAGCCACGGGTGGATGCTGAAAAAAAAGCAAAAAAAATGGGGTCTAAAGGGGTAATGCCGCATGTTCAATACGATTATGTTTGTGGTTCAAATTCTATTTGCGTTGCTAGGTGTGTATCAGCTGTTTTTAACGTTTTTCGGATGGYGGCGTAAAAAAGAAGATCTTTCTCATGCACCGAAAAAAACATTCGCACTGCTGATAGCAGCTCATAACGAAGAGCAGGTTGTTGGCGCACTGATTGAAAACTTGCAAAAAATGAAATATCCACGGGAGCTTTATGATATTTTTGTAATTTGCGATAATTGCACCGATGGTACAGTCGATGTTGTAAATAGTTATGATGGAGTATATGCATGTGTTCGTGAAAATCCAAATCAACGCGGCAAGGGCTTTGCAGTTGAGTGGATGCTTAAAGAGTTGTGGGCTATGCCAAAGAGCTACGACGGCGTAGCGATCTTTGATGCCGATAACCTTGTAGCGACTGATTTCTTGCAGTACATGAACAATGATTTGAGCAATGGATTCCGAGTTATTCAAGGTTATCTGGATACAAAAAATCCAAATGATTCTTGGGTCAGCTCAGCAAATGCAATCAACTACTGGTTCTGCAACCGGCTTTGGCAGCTTCCGCGTACAAATCTTGGCCTTGCCAACTTTCTAGGTGGAACAGGCATGTGCTTTGATTCAAAGCTGCTTCAGGAAATGGGCTGGGGAGCTACAAGCTTGGTTGAAGATTTAGAATTTACAGTCCGCTGCATTAAACGCGGAATTTATCCGAAGTTCAACTTTGAGGCAAAGGTGTTCGACGAGAAGCCGATTACGTTCCAAGCATCAGCTCGCCAAAGGCTTCGCTGGATGCAAGGACACTTTGATGTTACTCGTAAACATATGCTTCCTCTGCTTTGGCAGGGAATCAAGGATCGCAGCATGACGAAGATTGATGCGGCCCTTTATGTGTTCAATGCTTATAATTATTTGGCTGGATTTTTTATTGCAGCGATCATTTGGGGAGACATCCTTCTGTCAGGCGGAGATAACGTCACCTCCGTGTACAACCTGCTTCCAATTTGGCTAAGCATTCCGTACATGGCATATATTTTTGTGCAAATACCTTTATCCATGTATATGGCTAAAGTTTCGTGGAAGCTATATTTGCGGATTCCGACCTTTCTATTGTTCACCTTGTCATGGTGGCCGATAACGGTGCATGCATTCTTCACGCAAAACAACAAAAAGTGGAGTCATACCCAGCATACACGCGTCATCCGTCTTGAAGAAGTTCAAAGCAAACAAGTGTAATCGCTTGTTGACAAGGCTTTGTAGGCCATGGTATAGTAACACGGTAACATTTACAACTAACTTAATACGCACAAGCAGAAGCACCCGCTTCTCACCTTTCGGCTCAGGCTGGCTGGTTCGCGATAATCGATTAGTCATTCCATCATTTCAACTGAAGTGATGCTCTGACATACATGTACGGTTATGAGATGCGGGTTCGAGCGAACCCGCATTTTTTTATTGCGTGGAGACATGAACAAACCATTTTTGGAGGTGGCACGTTATTAGCAGAGAACATCAAATCAATGATGAAATCCGGGCCAGAGAAGTGCGTTTAGTAGGCGCTGAAGGCGAGCAAATCGGTATTAAATCCATTCGCGATGCTATGCAGCTTGCTATCGAGCTGAATTTGGACCTGGTGAACGTCGCACCGACGGCTAAACCGCCGGTATGCCGCATCATGGACTACGGAAAATTCCGTTATGAGCAGCAGAAGAAAGAAAAAGAAGCACGCAAAAACCAAAAGATCGTTGATCTTAAAGAAGTTTGGTTCCGTGCTAACATTGATGAAAATGACTACCAAACGAAGTTTCGTAACGTTGTTAAGTTTCTCAATGAAGGCGATAAAGTGAAAGCATCCGTAAGATTCCGCGGTCGTGAGATTGCTCATGCATCTCTAGGCCAAAAGATATTGGATCGTCTTTCAAAAGAGGTTGCCGAATTATGCAGCGTTGAGCGCGCTCCTAAGCTGGAAGGCCGGAGCATGATTATGATTTTGGCACCCAAAACCAACAGCTAACAACTGATGAAGAACTTTAAGGAGGATAACTGATATGCCTAAGATGAAAACTCACAGCAGTCTGAAAGACCGCTTTAAAATTACTGGAACTGGTAAAGTAAAACGTTACAAAGCTTACCGTAACCACTTGCTTTCACACAAATCCGGTCGTCAAAAACGCGTACTTGCTGGCCAACCGCTTATGGCTGCTGGCGATGTTCGTCGTTTGAAACAAGGCCTTGCTAACTTGTAATAATAAGCTACACCAAATAAGCTAATTCAACCTACAGGAGGTTTCCACTCATGGCAAGAGTTAAAGGCGGTTTTGTCCGCACTCGTCGTCGCAAAAGAATTCTAAAGCTAGCTAAAGGTTATTTCGGTTCGAAACATCGTCTGTTTAAAACAGCGAAGGAGCAAGTTGGTAAGTCCCTAATGTACGCTTACCGTGACCGTCGCAACAAAAAACGTGACATCCGCAGACTGTGGATCGTTCGTATTAACGCGGCAGCTCGTATTAACGGACTTTCGTACAACAAATTCATGCACGGCTTGAAACTTGCGGGCGTAGAAGTAAACCGCAAAATCCTTGCTGACCTTGCAGTTAACGATATGACTTCGTTCAACTCGCTTGCTGGCATTGCAAAAGAAAAAATTAACGCTTAGGCGTTGACCGCATATAAGGGCTGTCCAAGTCATCTAATCGATGATTTTTGGACAGCCTTTTTTGCGTTTTTTTTTTTGCGAAGATGAACCAACATGCGCACATTTATTGGAGCAGAGGACAAATAAACAGACGGATGCCACCCTCCGCGAATATGCTGTAGGACAACGGGAAGGGAGGGATTTCGCATGCGTAACGTTTCCAAGCAGCAAGTACGGAAACTGGTCGGCAAATCCATTTATGCAGTACGTCCTGACGGCTCTGTCGTCACTGGCAAGCTCGTTCGGGTACACCAAAATAAACTGATCGTCGCTCCACTCGAAAAAGACAAAGGCAAGCTCGTGCAAACGAAAGCAATTTTGCCTCTCGTATTGTTTGACCTTCTTGCCATCGGCACGCTTCCTTTATGGGGTGGCGGCTTTGGTGGTGGTTATGGCGGTGGCTACGGCGGCGGCAACTGCTGCAACAACAATTTTAACCAATACGGCAATGGCAACTATGGTGGCTATGGTGGCAATGCTGGTTATAACGGCAATGCTGGCTATGGCGGTTATGGAAACCAGGGCTACAACGGTTTTTAATGGCAATTAAGTAATCATAGCGGGGTGAGCGGTTTAAGTAATTCGTAGCAGCGCAGCTCAGGATAGTATTGGACGGTATAGTAGCCAAGCTTACTATAGAGTTGATGTGCTTTACCATTAACCTGATCGACAAACAGCCTGGCAACTTTGCAATTCTGCGTTTTGCCGTAAGCTTCGCTATGAGCTATTAATTTTCTGCCCCATTGTCTATTCCGGTGATCAGGATGCGTGACCATCATATCTAAATAAAGCACCTCACCCATCACTTCAAAATGGATGAAGGAGACTGGAGGGCTTTTTTTAGATAAGGATGCTACAAAAGTAACGCCGCGACGGAAACGCTTAGGGAGCTCTCGAATCGTTTGCGCATCATGTTGGTGTACCGTATGAGATAAGGGAATAAGCTCATTGCGAATGAGGCGAACCACTTCGGCTTGATCATACCTAGGCTCATAAATACGAATCATGCTCATCATTCCATTTCTACCGCGCCAAATGGATCTGGGACGCAGCATGAATTTGCCGCATTAGGGCTAAACTAGTATATGTAGCGCGCTAAAGGATTGCGCCGAATACATTTTACAACAAGAGTTGTTTATGGTTCTTGACGAACTGAGATTCACGGCATATAATAAGGAAAGTCTTATCTACCACGTACTGGTATTCGTACCATGTGGTAAATACAAAATCAGCATTGATGAGGACGAAGTGCTTAGGGCCCTTTTGAACAGAGAGCGGATGGATTAGCTGCAACCATCGCCAAAATCCCTTTTCTACGAGCTCACCTCGGAGCTGTTTCCTTGAAAAGCAACCATGTGTTGCCTATTAGGGGGAATCGCAGGGCAAGCGTTACAGTGCCATTGGTAGAACGTATATGCATGACGTTCTTACTTGTAGAGGTTATACATCGGGAGATGTGTAACGAATTTGGGTGGTACCACGGAAGATATACCTTTCGTCCCTCGTTGCTTCGTATTGGAGCATGAGGAACGAGAGGTTTTTTTGTTTTTTCTGAGAGGAGGATGACTGATGATAACGCAAGGTGCAACACTGAAGTCAAAAGAGGAAATGAAGGAAAGAATTTCGAAACCTGAGGTTATTTCTGGTTCGGAAATTTTGCTAAGAAGTCTATTGCTTGAGGGTGTAGATTGTGTGTTCGGCTATCCAGGTGGAGCAGTGTTGTACATTTATGACGCGATGCACGGAAACCCCGATTTCAATCATTTATTAACACGGCACGAGCAAGGCGCGATTCACGCAGCAGACGGTTACGCCCGCGCAAGCGGCAAAGTAGGCGTATGTATCGCTACATCAGGTCCTGGTGCAACAAACCTCGTGACGGGAATTGCAACTGCATATATGGATTCCGTACCACTAGTTGTTATTACCGGTAATGTCATCTCCAGTCTGATTGGCAGCGATGCATTCCAAGAGGCAGACATTACGGGAATTACAATGCCAATCACTAAACACAGCTACTTGGTTCGCGACGTTGAGGATTTGCCTCGTATTATTCACGAAGCATTCCATATTGCCAACACGGGACGCAAAGGTCCAGTATTGATCGATATTCCGAAGGACATCTCAGCGGCTAAGACATTGTTCAAGCCAGTAACAGAAGTTAACATCCGTGGTTACAACCCGACAGTTACGCCTAACAAAAATCAAGTGGATAAGCTGATTAAGGCGATTGAGCAAGCGGAGCGCCCGCTTATACTAGCAGGCGGCGGAGTTGTTTACTCTGGCGGACATGAAGAGCTGTTCGAATTCGTTACTAAAACGCAAATACCAATTACAACAACATTGCTTGGTTTGGGAGCTTTCCCAAGCGGCAATGATTTATTCCTAGGCATGCCAGGCATGCATGGCACATATACGGCTAATAAATCGATTCAAAGCGCAGACTTGCTAATTAATATTGGCGCTCGCTTCGATGACCGCGTAACCGGCAAGCTTGCGGGCTTTGCTCCACTGGCGAAAATCGTACACATCGATATCGATCCAGCGGAAATCGGCAAAAACGTACCAACAGACATTCCGATTGTCGGTGATGTAAAGACTGTTCTTGAAATTGTGAATAAGCTTGCGAAACGTGCAGACAAAGCGGATGATTGGCGTGCGAAGCTCAAAGCTTCATGTGCGGAATATCCGTTCAGCTATACGGATTCTGATGTTGAGCTTAAGCCGCAGTGGGTTGTTGAGCTGATCCATGAGACAACGAATGGCGATGCGATTGTAACAACTGACGTTGGTCAACATCAAATGTGGGCTGCTCAGTATTACAAGTTCAACAAGCCTCGTTCATGGGTTACTTCCGGAGGGCTAGGCACAATGGGCTTCGGATTCCCTTCTGCTATCGGCGCTCAAATGGCGAATCCGGATCGCGTAGTCGTTTCCATTAATGGTGACGGCGGGATGCAAATGTGTGCGCAAGAGCTTGCAATTTGCGCAATTAACAACATTCCGGTTAAGGTAGTAATTATCAATAATCAGGTGCTTGGTATGGTAAGACAGTGGCAGGAGCTTATCTATGACAACCGCTACAGTCATATTGATCTCTCAGGCAGCCCAGACTTTGTGAAGCTGTCAGAAGCTTACGGAGTTAAAGGCTTCCGCGCAACGAACAAAGAAGAAGCGCGTGCTGCATGGGAAGAAGCATTACGCCATCCTGGTCCGGCTGTTGTTGAGTTCGTCGTTCGCAAAGAAGAGAACGTGTACCCAATGGTAGCGCAAGGAAGCACCATCGACGAAATGATCATGGGGGATGCGGAATGAAAAAACACACGATCGCAGTAATCGTTAACGATCAGCCCGGCGTTCTACAGCGCGTATCTGGTTTGTTCGGACGCCGCGGCTTCAACATTGAAAGCATAACGGTTGGTTCCAGCGAAGAAGCAGGCTTGTCGCGTATGGTCATCGTCACTTCTGGTGATGATCATACGCTCGAGCAAGTAACGAAGCAGCTTTATAAGCTGATTGACGTTATTAAGGTCATTGATCTTAGCTCAAATCCGATGGTTGGCCGCGAGCTTGCACTCATTAAAGTGAATGCAGAGCCAGCATCTCGTCCGGAAATTTTAGGTGTTGTTGAAACTTTCCGCGCAGCGGTTGTGGACATTGGCACTCATTCGCTTATGGTACAAGTAGTAGGTGACACTGAAAAAATCGATGCTATGGTTGAACTGCTTAAACCGTATGGCATTCGTGAACTGTCGCGCACAGGAGTAACAGCATTAAACAGAGGCAATTCCAAGTAAGAAGAGTTCATCATTCAACATCCCGCTTTGAGCGGGAGTTTAAGGGGAGAACCGCTGCTTAAGGGTCATTCTCTGCTTAAACACCCGCTCAAAAGGGTTAAACTAAAGGAGGCAATTATTAATATGGCAGTTACAATGTACTATGAAAAAGACGCTGATCAAGGCGTACTACAAGGTAAAACAATTGCAGTTATCGGTTACGGCAGCCAAGGTCACGCTCAAGCACAAAATCTTCGCGACAGCGGCTTGAAAGTTGTTATTGGTCTTCGTCCTGGTAAATCCGCAGACGTTGCCAAAAAAGATGGTTTCGAAGTACTTACAGTTGCTGAAGCAACTAAAGTGGCTGACGTTGTTCAAATTTTGCTTCCTGATGAAACACAAGCGAAAGTGTACAATGATGAAATCGCTCCTAACTTGAAAAAAGGCGCGGCTCTTATGTTCTCCCACGGCTTCAACATTCACTACGGACAAATCGTTCCGAACAAAGATACAGATGTATTCTTGGTAGCTCCAAAATCTCCTGGTCACATGGTTCGCCGTACGTACCAAGAAGGCTTTGGCGTTCCTGGACTAATCGCTATTGAACAAGATGCTACTGGCAATGCTAAAGCTATCGGTCTTGCATATGCTAAAGGTATCGGCTGTACTCGTGCAGGCGTTATCGAAACTTCTTTCAAAGAAGAAACAGAAACAGATTTGTTCGGTGAGCAAGCCGTTCTTTGCGGTGGTGCTACTGCACTAGTTAAAGCTGGTTTTGAAACGCTTGTTGAAGCTGGCTACGCTCCAGAAATGGCTTACTTCGAGTGCTTGCACGAGCTTAAATTGATCGTTGATATGATGTATGAAGGCGGAATGGCGTCCATGCGCGATTCTATCTCCAACACAGCTGAATACGGCGATTATGTAACTGGTCCTCGCATTGTTACTGAAGAAACGAAAAAAGAAATGAAACGTGTATTGGAAGATATCCAATCCGGTCGTTTTGCTCGTGACTTCATCTTGGAAAACCAATCGAACCGTGCAATGCTTACAGCTACTCGCCGTAATGAAGCTGCTCACCCGATTGAAAAAACAGGCGCACAGCTTCGTGAATTGATGCACTGGATCAAGAAGTAATAAAAGATAGAATGTAGGAAAATATCCCGGTTCGCCGGATCGTTTGACGATGAGCACGTAGTATCGCCATGTGGTCCGAGCGCACCGGGATCATTTTGTTCACGGAGGTGCATTGCACAAATGCGGAAAATATATGTTTTCGATACAACACTTCGTGATGGAGAGCAATCTCCTGGGGTTAACCTGAACACGAAGGAAAAGGTAGAGATTGCCCTTCAGCTTGAAAGGCTGGGAGTGGACCGCATGGAAGCTGGCTTCCCTGCTGCGTCTCCGGGAGACCTTGCTGCAGTTAATGCGGTAGCACGAGCAGTTAAAAATGCTACAGTTATCGGACTCTCACGCTCGCGTGAGCAGGATATCGATGCTGTTCGTGAAGCGCTTATCGGCGCACAGGATCCGTGCATTCACGTATTTCTTGCTACAAGTCCGATTCACCGCAAGCACAAGCTGCGGATGGAGAAGGAGCAGGTGCTTGAAACGGCAGAGCGTGCCATTCGGTATGCAAAGCAATATTTTGACAAAGTTGAATTCTCAGCAGAGGATGCAGGACGTACAGAGCTGGACTTTCTGTGTCAAGTCGTCGAGATGGCCATTAAAGCGGGAGCAACGGTCGTAAACATTCCGGACACGGTCGGTTATATGAATCCGCAAGAATTCGGGAACATCTTCAAGGTATTGAAGGAAAATGTTCCGAATATCGAAAAAATTCAGCTGAGCGCACATTGTCACAATGATCTCGGCATGGCGACTGCAAATTCGCTAGCAGCGATCTTGAATGGTGCAGATCAAGTTGAGGGTACGATCAATGGTATTGGGGAGCGCGCAGGTAACACAGCGATCGAAGAGATTGCAATGGCGCTTGCTACGCGTCCTGACTACTTCGGAGCTCAAACGACGCTGAACCTGAAAGAAATTGCCAAGACGAGCCGCCTTGTCAGCAAGCTGACGGGCATGGTCGTTCCAGGCAACAAAGCAATTGTTGGTGCCAACGCATTCGCGCATGAATCTGGTATTCATCAGGATGGCATGCTGAAAGAAAAAACGACGTATGAAATCATTTCACCAGATACGATCGGACTGAAGGAATCCAAGCTGGTGCTTGGCAAGCATTCAGGACGCCATGCGTTCCGTGAGAAGCTGATCGACCTAGGTTATGAGCTTGAGGACGAAGCGGTTAATGCAGCATTTGCTAAATTTAAAGATTTGGCAGATCGCAAGAAAACCGTAAGTGATGAGGATATTCTTGCTCTGCTAGAAGAGAAGCTCATTGATACGCCGGAAGTATTCAAATTAGAAATGATCCAAGTCAGTTATGGCAATCAATCTACGCCAAGCGCATCCGTTCGGATTCGTAAAGCGGAGGGTGAGGTCATAGATGAAGCGGCAATCGGCAACGGTTCCGTAGACGCCATCTATAACGCGATCGACAAGGTGACACAGGAAGTCGTGGAGCTTGAAGATTATTCGATCAAATCCGTATCGCAAGGCAAGGATGCGCAAGGTGAGGTTCATGTTGTACTAAAGCAGGATGATGTTTCTGCTCAAGGACGTGGACTTAGCACAGACATTCTTGAAGCTAGCGCGCGAGCATACATCGATGCACTTAATCGACTGATCGAGAAGCGCAAGACGCCAGGCCGCCGCGATAAGATGAGTCTAATCTAAATGAAAAGCAGTTCGCCAGAGTATAACCTTTGGGCGGACTGTTTTTTTTGTTCTTTGATAGATATAGCTTCAAAAAAGGGATAATCAATGACCCTATAGTTACAGCCTATAGAGTAAATAGATTTTATATCTTGGTAATCAACTCGTTTTTATGGTACAAATGATAATAGAATGAGAATGAATGTGTAGACTTGAACTTTTCAACAGGATTCGCCAAGCAAAAACGCTTTAGCGTCCTTTGGACGCTGAAATAGCTTTGACGGTGAAATATAAGCCCTTTATAAGCTAACAAACTTATAAATTCTTATATTTTTGAAAACGTTGAATGGACAAGTTTAACTCAAAACGAGGAGTGTTACATTATTATGTCAGAAGTTAAAAAAATTGCAGTTATTGCCGGCGACGGTATCGGCCCTGAGGTAGTTGGCGAAGCGCTTAAAGTGCTCAAAAAAACCGAGGAGCTTTACGGCTACAAATTCGAAACAGAACACGGTTTGTTCGGCGGTATTGCAATCGACGAAAAAGGCACACCATTGCCGCAAGAAACACTTGACCTTTGCAAAGGTGCAGACGCGGTATTGCTTGGCGCAGTAGGCGGACCAAAATGGGATAACAACTCCAAGGAGCTTCGTCCAGAAACAGGCTTGCTAGGCATTCGCAAAGCACTTGGCCTTTTCTCAAACATTCGTCCAGCTACCGTATTCGATTGCTTGAAAGAAGCTTCAACTTTGAAGCCAGAAGTGCTTGAAGGCACGGATCTCATCGTTGTTCGTGAATTGACTGGCGGTATTTACTTTGGCGAGAAATTCCGTCGTGAAGGCGCTGGCGGCGAAGAAGCGGTTGATACATGCGTATACAACGTGCAAGAAATCGAGCGCATCGTTCGTCAAGCATTCGATATCGCAATGACTCGCGGCAAACGTCTTGCTTCTGTTGATAAAGCAAACGTACTAGAAACATCCCGCCTATGGCGCGAAGTGGTAAACCGTATCGCTCCTGAATATCCAGAGGTAGAGCTAGAGCACGTGCTTGTTGACAACTGTGCAATGCAATTGCTTCGCCGTCCTTCGAGCTTTGATGTCATCGTAACAGAAAATATGTTCGGCGACATTCTTAGTGATGAAGCTGCAATGCTGACTGGATCAATCGGAATGCTCTCATCTGCATCGCTTGGAGAAGGCAGCTTCGGCTTGTATGAGCCGGTACACGGCTCAGCACCTGACATCGCGGGTCAAGGCATCTCCAACCCAATTGCAACAATCCTTTCCGTAGCGCTTATGTTCCGCCTTACATTTGGTTACCACGAAGCTGCTGCAGCAATTGAAGCAGCGGTGAAAGAAGTTCTTGATGCAGGCCACCGTACAGGTGATATTGCTGTTGATAAGAGCACAGCAATTGGCACAACAGAAATGGGCGATTTGATCGTAGCTGCTCTAAGAAAATAACATCTAGATTATAATTATTATAAATAAATATTAATTATAATATTGACTTGTTTATAAACTAGTGATACTATTTACTAGGTAAGTCACACAGACGAAGTGACATAAACAATAAAATTTATGGATAGGTCAAGGAGGTTTTCTATTATGGCAGAGCGTTTGGTAGGCCGTCAGGCCCCTGATTTTTCAATGGAAACAGCAACAGGTGACGGTAAAGATTTCGGTACAGCATCACTTGCAGATTATAAAGGAAAATGGTTGGTATTGTTCTTCTACCCACTAGATTTCACATTCGTATGTCCAACTGAAATTACTGCACTTAGCATGGCTGCAGCTGAATTCAAAAGCTTGAACACTGAAATTCTTGGTGTCAGCATTGATAGCAAACATAGTCACCGTGCATGGATCAACACGCCGGTTAACGATAATGGTCTAGGTCAACTTGAATTCCCTCTTGCTGCTGATATTACGAAAAGCGTAGCTCGTGACTACGGTGTATTGATTGAAGAAGAAGGTATCGCTCTACGCGGTCTATTCATCATCAATCCAGAAGGCGAAGTACAATATCAAGTTGTTAACCACAACAACGTTGGCCGCAGCGTAGACGAAACTCTTCGCGTATTGCAAGCTTTGCAATCCGGTGGTCTTTGCCCAATCAACTGGAAACCAGGTCAACAAACTTTGGTATCGAAATAATATATTTCGAATAGCAGTATTAACAAAACCCGTGCCATTTAATGGTACGGGTTTTGTTTTTGTCTACATAGGGATACGGATAATGTGAGGAGAAAGCAGGAATTTCGTCCATGCAGAGCGAATATGGTATACTTAGCAACAGATAATAAAAAATGATAGGTTTGTTAACGCAAACTTTAGTTGATGCTTACGAAGATAGGTTTACTACGTAAACCTAAGTTGATGCTTACGAAGATAATAGGTTTACTACGTAAACCTAAGTTGATGCTTACGAAGATAGGTTTACTACGTAAACCTTTGAGGAGGAGTCGTCAATGAGTTTTTGCTGTGGAGCTAGTATGATTGGAACAAAAGGTACACTTAAGCATATTCGGACGCATATTCACAATGTGCCCATTATGTTTTGTCCTGTCTGTCACCGTGTAGATATTCATTATCTAATCGAAAATGAATATGAGATACTATCCGAATATGCACATGGCGACGGTGCTGCTGAGGTTGATTTTCAGGAGTACGTAGAGCAAGAAGGCAAGGCGCTGCTTGAGAATTGTGTTAACCATGAGAATGAGGATCCAATGGATGTTGTCCACAGTCAAATCGATATGGCGCTTGATTTGCTAAGCTTTGCCAAGCAAATTGAGGATACGGAATGGCAGCTTGTTCTTAAGAAGCGTCTAGGGATGCTTAACAATAGAAGGAATAAGCTCCGTCAACGCCGTACTTCCGTTTAGTTTTTTAAACATGAATGGTGAGCCTCCTTCACGGGGGCTTTTCTTTATTTTGAAAATATATAAATGTATCATTTTGTAATTTTTTAAGTTCGTTTGTTTCTCAATCAACGGTTCTTTGGCGATATAAAGGGCACTAAACATGCTTTTAAATGTAAATTAAGATTTTCTCAGAATATACCCCCCGAAACCGGGCAGACAGAAACGAATCATACTAATAGTGAGGTGGAGCGGTTGTTACTTGTTTTGTTCAAACGCTTTCTGCGGAAGTCTGTTTCTGCCAAAGCAGCAGAGGATGAGCAGAAGCTCACTCCAGAACAATGGGTTGCTCAAATTCGTGAAGGTGACGAGCTGCTGCGTGAGCAGTTCATAGCAGACTATAAGCCTTATATAATAAAAGTTACAAGTCGATTTTGTAAACGGTATATCGATCCGAGTCGAGATGATGAATTCAGCATAGCGCTGCTGGCTTTTAATGAAGCCATCAATCAATTTTCCAGCAGTGCTGGAAAATCATTTCTCGGATTTGCTGAAACCGTCATTCGTCGTCGGCTTATTGACCATGTCCGGAAAGAACAGAGGCATTCTCAGGTTGTGCCTTACAGTATGTTCGACTCAGAGGATGAGGAGCAGCCTCAATATAATTCAGTCGAGACAAGACAAGCGATGAATGCATTTGAGATGAAGCGCACAGAGGACGAGAGAAGGCTTGAGATCACTGAGCTTAATCAAGAGCTTTTGCGATTTGGCATTTCCTTTGCAGAATTGGTAGACAATTCTCCCAAGCATACCGATTCAAGAAAGCTGTTGATTGGTATCGCGCAAACGCTCGTAAGTGAAACGGACTTATTAGATTCTTTAAGGCAAACGAATAAGTTGGCTGTAAAAGAGCTGACCGAAATGTGCGGCGTTTCCCGCAAAACGGTGGAAAGAAATCGAAAATATATTATTGCTATCGCACTAATCATTTCCGGGACATACCCTTACATGCATGATTATTTACATATATCCGATGAGCGCATCGTCGAGAATAAGGAGGCAAGCAAATGAAACGTGGAGTCGTTATGAGCATTCATAAGCAGTATGCAGTTGTGATGACGGCAGACGGTCAATTTTTGCAGGCCCCTATTCAGGGAACTACACAAATCGGAGAAGAAGTGACATTCGAAGAAGAGTTTAAGAAGCGCGTCATCCAGAGGTCGATTTATTGGTATGGGAGTGCTGCCGCTCTAATTTTGATTCTGTTTGTTCCACTTTTATTTTTCATGCAAAGAGACTCACAATCCGTAGTTGCTTACGTGAGCATGGATATTAATCCAAGCGTAGAGCTAGGCGTCGATGAAAACGAGAAAGTACGTGAGCTTCGCGCACTTAATGAAGATGGAGAAGTCATTATTAAAGGGCTCAAATACGCAGGTATTCATGTGGAAGAGGTTGCTGCTTCTATTTTGGAGAGGGCTAAAGGCTCACATTATCTGGATACGCCAAACAAGGATATTTTTATTACGAGTGTTTTATTAGACGACAATTTTGCGAGTAAAGGCGATTTTGAGAATATTTTGACGGGAAAAGTCGACGAGAAACTGAAAATGCTGCTCGCTCAGCTTGAGGCAGAAGCAGCAAGTGCTACAATTACAACGTTGTCGCTGCCTAATGAGGTGCGTGAGGAAGCAGCTATAAATGGTATTTCTTCAGGCAAGATGGCCGTATATTTAATGGCAAAGGATGAAGGCTATAGTATCGAATTGGAGCAATTGAAAAAGCAATCCATCGATCAGGCAACAGCGTCTATCGGCGGAGTGAAGACGATTGTAAGCAATGCGGGAGATACGAGCAAAGAAAAGCTCAAGAAGCTGGTAGCACTGGAGAAAGAGGATAAGGTTAAGCAGCAAAAGGAAGAAACAAAGCCAAAACCGAAACCGATTAAACCGACTGCGACTCCAACTGCAAACAAGCCTGTAAAAGTAGAAAAACCAAATAAGCCTGTCGTTAGCGGAGTAAATAAAGGCAACGCAACTAATAAGCCCAATAAAAACGGGACATGGGGCAACAAGCCGGTAATTACGCCAGGGAAACCAACGAAGCCAGTTCAGCCTACAATGCCGAGCGGCGGTAAAAACGATCATAACGATGACGACAAAAATAATAACAATCATAATCATGATCGAAATAATAATGATGATGACAATGATCGAGATCGCAATGATAGCAACAATAATCGCAATAATAACGTAAACAGTCATCAAGGCAATCAGGAAAATCATAATTGGAAAAATCGAGATGATGATAAAAAAAATAAGGAATGGAAGCACGATTGGGATCGATGGTATAAAGGTCGGGGGAGCAACAATAATGATTAGACTTCCGATATAAAAATGAACAAATAGCAGGAAATAAATGCTTTAGGCTAAAGTCCTAGATGACTTTCGGGCAGACTTTTTGCCTATTTAAGGTGCATAATTCGACAGGATTTCCGATTGACAGGGATTGTAAACTCGCCCTATGATTAGTAGTAACTGTAACCGTTATTTATAGATGCTGCCGGGGAGGAGTACAAGATGTTGGCCATTCGAAAGCGCTATTTCCCGGCGCTTGCCGAGTATATTCGGAGTGGTAAGGAAGTATCATTATTCCATGCTAACGAGCTTGGCAAGGAGCTTTACGGAATAAATCCTGAAGAAATTATTGCCGTACATGAGGAATGCATACAGTCTTTGGCTGCAAATGTTGACTCGGAGGAGGCTGTGCGATTATATAATCGTTCCTTTGTATTTTTAATGGAGATTATGGTTGCTTGCCGATTTCGTTTGCAGCCAGAGAGATCAACGGACCAAAAATTCACTGAAATGCGTGAGATGCTTTTCAGGTCCAACCGCTCCTTTGAACGAGTCAAAAATAAGTATGAAAATGTTTTGCAGCACATGGACAGTGGAATTGCTTTGTTTGATAGTGATGGAATTTTATCGTTTATTAATGTACAAATGGCCAAGCTGCTCGACATCCCTCGGAAAACATTAATTGGTTGTACGATAAAGGAAATATTAAGACATCGGCGGCTTACTAGCAGCACGAAGCGAACAGTTCTTAGACTCTACAAAGAAATGTTTCTCATGCATAGCAAGTATTATGAGTTCCAACACAAAGATGGTAAACATCTATTGGTAACGGTTACATACGGTGATCAGTTAGACGGTGATTTTTTAATTAGCGTGAAGGATGTTTCTGAATATAAGCAAATTGAGCAGACGGCATTGCAAAACGACAAGCTTGCCATGCTCGGGAAAATTGCTGCTGCAATTGCACATGAAATTCGTAATCCGTTGACAAGCATTCGCGGCTTTATTCAGCTATTGCGGCCATATTTACTGGAAGTGGGCAAAGAAGAATACGCTCGTATTATTTTAACGGAAATCGACCGGGCAAATGATATCATTTATGAATTTCTAAATTCGTCCAAGCCATCAGCACCAATGAAACAATTGGTGTCTATCGATCATTTAATAAAAGAGGTTGTGCTTCTGACAGAAAGTGAAGCTTTGATGCGGAATTGCGAAATTAAAGCGGAGTGTTATTGCTCAGAGCATCTCGTCTCGATTGATGTTAAACAAGTGAAGCAGGTTATTTTGAACATTATTAAAAATTCACTCGATGCGATTGAAGAAGTTCAGAGTGAGCGTAGAGGCCTTATTGATATTATTACACGTGGAAATGGACAATTTGCCGAAATTATTATTAAGGATAATGGAAAAGGCATGGACAAAGCAACGATGAGCAGATTGTTTGACCCCTTCTTTACGACGAAGCAGTCGGGTACAGGGTTAGGCTTATCGGTAAGCTACAGAATTGTTCGCAATCATAACGGTACGATTAGAGTGGATAGTCAATTAGGGGTAGGGACTGAATTTATTCTGACTCTGCCATTAGCTTAATGTTCACTACAAAAAGGTTGGCTTGGCTGAATTGAATCGGATGCTCTCCCCCAATCGTGGGCGGGGAGTATTTTGCTTTTTCATATCATGTTAGCTAAGTGACAAGTCTGCAATTATAAACATGGCAAAGAGGAGAACGCTTAGGTATAATGAGTTTGAAAAAAGCGATTGAAACGATTCAAATGAAATGGATTCAGTTAAGTAAATCCATTTGGAGAGCGAGGAAATAATAATGAGTATTCAATTTACATACGGGGTTCGCGGTACAGAGCAAGCAAATGTAGATGCGGTTATTCGTTTTGTCAGTAAAAAAGAGTTGACGCAATCAGAAGCAGTTACCCCAATCGTACAGCCGCAAATCGATGAAGCGCTTAGAGGGCGTTATGCTAAAGGGTTGTTTAAAGCGGATTCGGAGCAAACGGAGATTATGCCGACGCTTGGATTGTATCCTGCGTCTCATATCGTGTTTGTTGGGCTTGATCAGGATGGCGGAGCTACGAGCCTGCGGCTTGCAGCAGCGGCTGCAGCCAAAGCATTGAAAAAATTATTGGCGGTAAATGTGCAAGTACTACTGTCTGATGCACTTGTTGAAGGGCCAGCTGCAAGCCTTGGAGTGGAGTCTACTGCACAAGCGCTGACTGAGGGCTTGCTGCTCGCGCTTCATGATCGACAGCCGTTGAAACGGGAGAAAGCGGAGCGATTTTCACTGAAAGAGGTTGCACTCGTACCACAGGGAGCAGCTGCATCCGCAGAGGAAGCGGCTTTATGGACACAAGGGATAACAAAAGGCAGATTGTATGTTGAAGGGGTCATTTTGGCGAGAGATCTTACGAATCTGCCTGGTAATGATCTTACGCCAGAACGGTTGGCGTATCATGCAGAGGAATTAGCGCGTGAGCTTGATTTGGAAATTGAAGTCATTGACGAATGGAGCGCGGCTGATCAGCGGATGGGCGGTCTATTAGGCGTTGGTCAAGGCAGCATAAATCCACCGCGTATGATCGTTATTCACTATAAAGGCAATCCAAATTCAGAAGAGGCATGGGGACTAATCGGAAAAGGAATTACATTTGATACGGGCGGTATTTCCTTGAAGAGAGCGGAGGGCATGCAGGATATGATTTCCGATATGGGCGGCGCAGCTGCTGTGCTGGGTGCTATTCGCGTCATTGGAGAGCTAAAACCAGCAATCAACGTCATCGCAGTCATTCCGACAGCTGAGAATATGCCTTCGGACCGAGCGATTAAACCTGGAGATGTGCTACGGATGATGAGCGGCCATACCGTTGAGATTGTGAATACCGATGCTGAAGGCAGATTAGTGCTGGCAGATGGACTTACGACCGCAATTACAAGGGGAGCAACGAAGCTGATTGATGTGGCAACTTTAACTGGTGCCGTATCCGTAGCCTTGGGTACGCACGCAACGGGCGCTATTACAAACAATGACGAGCTCTACAAACAGGTGCAGCTTGCGTCAGAGAGAGCTGGCGAACGAATCTGGCAGCTTCCTTCTTATCCGGAATATAAGCGCCAGATTAGAAGCGATGCGGCAGATTTGAAAAATAGCGGCGGAAGATATGCCGGTACGATAACCGGCGGATTGTTCATTGGACATTTTGCCGAAGGATTGCCGTGGGTGCATCTCGATATTGCCGGAACTGCATGGCTGGATTCGAGCAGAGGCTGGGAGCCTAAGGGAGCTACCGGCGTCATGGTTAGAACTTTAGTTGAATTGATTGTACATCAAGAATAAGCTTTGAGATGTGATGATTTGGAGGTTCGCCGCTAATGGCGTACCTCCTTTATTTGCGCAGTAATACGTAGACTAAAATGGAGGCCTGACATATGACCTATGAAGAGATAATGAAGGAATTAGAGCGGCTAGGCAATGAGCAAACGAAAATGACCTTTATTCGTCATGGAGCGATGGAGCCGCTCTTTGGTGTGAAAATCGGTGATTTGAAGAAGCTTGTTAAATATGTAAAAAAAGACGAAGAGCTAGCGCTAAAGCTGTTTGCGTCCAGTAATAGCGATGCGATGTATTTGGCGGGACTTTCAGTTAATCCAAAAACCATTGCTAAAGAGACGCTGCAGCAATGGGTCAAACAAGCTTATTGGTACATGGCAGCGGAATATACGGTAGCAGGTGTCGCAGCGGAAAGCCCTTTTGCCCATGAGCTGGCAGTAGAATGGATAGACTCCTCGGAAGAGATGGTGTCAACGTGCGGCTGGAGCACTTATGCGAATTACATTTCTATTACACCGGACGAGCAGCTGGATTTTAATGAAATTCGCTTTTTGTTAAATAGAATAAAGGAAACTATTCATACGGAGCAAAATCGTGTTCGTTATACGATGAACACCTTCGTTATGATTGTCGGTATTTATGTCTCGGAGCTGCGTGAAGAAGCAGAGGCCGTTGCAGCATTCATCGGCAAGGTGCATGTAGATGTCGGAAATACAGCATGCAAGGTCCCGTTAGCTAGTGATTATATCCAAAAAACAGTTTCTTTGGGCAAAGCAGGCGTTAAGAAAAAAACTTGTATCTGCTAACTGTGCTAACTGTTAATGCCCTATGGTAAATAATGAACAATTCATTTTCAAAAAAGGCTATTTTTGGTTTGGCTCAATGAGTTAAACTTGAGATAGCTTATTTTATTTATGCCTCAAAGAACAATTTCTTTGTGTGTCGGAACGAAAATACATAGTGGAATAGGGGTATACTTATATGCATGCAATAAATAGAAGGAAAAATGATTTATTAGCTTATCGGCCATCCGTAACGATGGATGTTGAAGAGTTAAATCAATACTGGGAAAATGTATTAAACAGCTATGCAGAGAGGCCGCTTGATGTGAGGAGACAAACGGTTGAAACGCCAATCACGACGGTGAGAACGGAGCGTTTAACTTATAAAGGCGGAGATGATACGCCTATTCACGGGTTGTACATCGTTCCTCAGCAAGGATTAAACGGTGCGAAGCTGCCTTGTGTCGTTATTTATCAGGGTTATACAGGCGACAAGGGACTACCAGAGCGTTATGCTGCATGGCTGCTGCTGGGTTATGCCGTATTTGCAGTTGATGCTAGAGGGCAAGGTGGCGAAACAGGCAACTTGTTAACCTCTGATGAAGGTTTCGTCAAAGGCTGGGTTTCACAGGGAATAACGAATACCGAGCGCAGCTACTACCAGGCGATTACAATGGATGCGGTTAGAGCAGTGGATACAGCTGCCCTACAGGATGAGGTGGATGAGTCGCGGATTGCGGTTGTTGGCGCTAGTCAAGGAGGCGGATTGTCATTGCTTGCTGCAGCGCTGAACTCCAAGGTAAGCGCGGTCGTTGCCGATATTCCGAACATGTGCCATATGGATTTTGGCCTAATGAATTCGACGAGCTCGCTTACGGAAATTGCGCAGTACATTAAAAGGTATCCTGATCGGCTCAACGCAGTGCTGTCTACGCTTGCTCATTTTGACCTGTTGAATTTGGCTGAACGCATTAAGGCGCCTGTGTTGATGTCGGTTGGCTGGAAAGATACCGTGTGTATGCCAGAGACCATCTACGCCGTATACAATCGGATACGATCGCTTAAGCAGCTAAATGATTATCCTTTTTCAGGTCATGAGGTAAGTGAATACCAGAACCGAGAATCGATTTTATTTTTACAGGAAGCGCTGAAAAACGGCCTAAAGCCTTCAATTGATGCAATCGAGCAGCAAGATCAGAATTAATGCTCAATTAGTTGTCCAAAAGAGACAATCAATGCTTCAAATGGATGATATCGATGCCAATATGGTTATGGATGGAGAGCGTACTATGTACTAGAATATATATGAGCTATAAAACGGTGTCCTTGACACATGTTCATTTTTCTTACTTTTCCCTTTATATGTTAAGGGATTAGTGTTTGCTTGATTATTATTGAAAACGATTTAGGCAAGTGCAAGTTGGCGAGCATGTATGGCGAGCATCGCCTTAGAAAATAATAGGATGGCAATGAATAGAGAGGGTGGAATTTTCTGCAATGAGCAACCATGATGAGCGAAATTATTCGCCTTGGCAAAGCTACTATGGCCCCAACCTTGGGTATGTGCAGGAGCAATACGAGCGTTTCTTAACTGATCCAGACTCCGTGGAGTCTACAGTTCGTGAGCTTTTTGTACGTTTCGGGGAACCTCCGGCTACACTACAAGGAGAAGCTCCGAGCATTACGGCTAAGCCAAGCGAGCAAAAGGCTGCATCACATGCAGCAGCACCTGGTCCGATTGATTCAAATATGTTGAAAAAGGTTGTCGCTGCGCATCAGCTAATGCTGAACATTCGCAGATACGGCCATTTAGCTGCAGATATTGATCCGCTCGGCTTCAGCCCTGCTGCTGATACAAAGCTGCTTGAGCCAGAAACTTTCGGACTTACGCAAGCGGACTTAACTTCTATTCCAGCATCGCTTATTTGGGATAATGCGCCAGCATCAATCTCGAATGGCTGGGAAGCAATCAACCGCTTGAGAGAGATTTATACCCGTTCAGCGGCGTATGAATTTACACATATTCATGATGAGAGTGAACGCAATTGGCTTAACAAACAGGCGGAGTCGGGAAGCTTCCCAGCACCGCTGTCTGCAAGAGAACGTTCAGCGCTGCTTGAGCGTCTAATGGAAGTCGAGTATTTCGAGAACTTCCTGCACCGGACATTCGTTGGACAAAAACGTTTCTCTATCGAGGGCGTAGACATGCTCGTGCCAGTGCTTGATGAAATCGTCCGCTCCGTTGCACACGATGGAGCACACCATATTCTTATGGGCATGGCGCATCGCGGTCGTCTCAACGTACTGACGCATGTACTTGGCAAGCCTTATGAGAAAATATTTTCTGAATTTCACCATGCTCCGAATAAAGAGCTTATTCCGTCTGAAGGATCAATGGGCCTTAATTATGGCTGGACCGGCGACGTAAAATATCATCTAGGTGCTGACAGAGCTGTGAAGGAAGGCGAAACGATTCGTGCGAATCTTACCCTTGCGAACAACCCGAGCCACTTGGAATTTGTTAATCCAGTCGTTGAAGGCTTCACACGCGCAGCTCAAGAAGATCGCAGCAAGCGGGGAATGCCTACACAAGATCCAGCGAAAGCAGTGACGATTGCCGTTCACGGCGACGCGGCTTTCATTGGTGAAGGAATTGTAGCGGAAACGCTCAACTTCAACAAGCTGCAAGGTTATCACAATGGCGGTACGATTCATATTATCGCAAATAATCGCCTTGGCTTTACGACGAACAGCATTGATTCTCGCTCGACGCATTACGCAAGTGATCTTGCGAAAGGCTTCGACATTCCTATCGTACACGTAAATGCGGATGAGCCGGAAGCTTGCTTGGCAGCAGTACGCCTCGCTTGTGAATACCGTCTCCGCTACAATAAAGGTTTTGTTATTGATTTGATTGGTTACCGTCGTTTCGGTCATAATGAAATGGACGATCCAGAAGTAACACAACCGCTGATGTATGCAAAGGTTCGCAATCATCCGACCGTAAGCGTGCTTTACAGCGAGCAGTTGAAGGGTGAGAAGGCGATTACGGAAGCGCAGGTTGAAGAATTGCGTCAACGTACGAACGGCAAGCTGCAAGCAGCCTATGATGCGATGAAAGCGAAGGAAGGCGAGCCGAAGCTTCGCGGTGAGCAAAACAAAACAACGCTTCCTACAGGCGAGGAAGTACGCACTGCAGTTCCGCTTGAGACGCTTCGTGAAATCAATCTGGAGCTGCTTAACCGTCCAGAAGGCTTCACAGAATATACGAAGCTTCAACGTATTTTGCAGCGCAGAGCTTCAGCTTTGAACGATGGGGAAAAGGTTGACTGGGCACATGCCGAGACGCTTGCCTTCGCAACGATTCTTGCAGACGGTACACCTATTCGTCTAAGCGGTCAGGATTCGGAGCGCGGAACGTTTGCACATCGTCATATTATGCTTAATGATAATGCGACGGCAGCTAAGTTCTCGCCGCTGCATATTTTGCCGCAAGCGAAAGCATCCTTCGCCGTTCATAACAGCCCATTGTCGGAAACGGCAGTACTCGGCTTTGAATATGGCTACAACGTATTTGCGCCTGAAACCTTTGTTATCTGGGAAGCGCAATATGGTGACTTTGCCAACGTTGCCCAAGTTATTTTTGACCAATTCATCTCAGCTGGCCGTGCGAAATGGTCGCAAAAATCAGGCATTACGATTTTGCTGCCGCATGGCTATGAAGGCCAAGGACCGGAGCATTCAAGCGCTAGACTTGAACGTTTCCTTCAGCTTTCAGCTGATAACAACTGGACCGTTGCGAACCTTTCAACGTCCGCTCAATATTTCCACTTGCTGCGCAAGCAAGCAGCGTCGCTTGGCACGGAGCATGTTCGTCCGCTCGTTCTAATGGCGCCTAAGAGCTTGATCCGCAACCCTCGTGTTGCGTCGCATGGCGTTGCGTTCAGCGAAGGCTCATTCAAGCCGGTGCTTCCGCAATTCAAGCTGACAGAGCCGAAGGAACAGAAGGATAAAGTAAAACGTTTGCTTCTTTGMACCGGTAAAGTAGCAATCGATATTGAAGAGGCGCTTGCATCGACAAATGCTGAAGATTATGAATGGCTGCGCGTTGCAAGAGTAGAGCAGCTGTATCCGTTCCCTCATGCAGAAATCGAACGCATTGTGAAGCAATTCGACAAGCTTGAAGAAATCGTATGGGTACAAGAAGAACCGCAAAACATGGGGTCATGGAGCTTCATGGAACCGCGTCTTCGCGCGTTAGCTCCTAAGAAGGCAGCTGTTCGCTACGTTGGCAGACCTGATCGTTCAAGTACTGCAAGCGGACACCAAGAAGTACATGCCGCAGAACAAAAATGGATTATTTCGACAGCATTGAACGGCAAACCAGTTGAAACAAGTTTGATTAGGGGGTAGTGACTAATGGCTGAAATTATTGTACCGGAACTAGGCGAGTCCATTTCTGAGGGCACAATTACCAAATGGTTCGTGAAGGAAGGCGACTCTGTCAATCAGGGAGATGTCCTACTAGAGCTTGAAACCGATAAGGTTAACATAGAAATTAGCGCAGACAATAGCGGTGTTGTATCTCGCATTGCTAAACAAGACGGAGAAGTTGTACTTGTAGGCGAAGCAATCGGTTCGATTGGAGAAGCAGCGGGCGGAGCAGCCGCACCTGCTGCTCCGGCAGCTGAGCCAGCACCTGTTGCTGCTCCTGCCGCAGTAGCTGCACCAGCTGCTGCGCAAGCGGCGCCTGTTGCCTCTTCTGCAATTGAAAGTGCAGCAACGATTAATGCATCGCCAGCTGCTCGTAAACGTGCTCGTGAGCAAGGCATTGATCTTTCAGCGCAAGGACAAGCTCCTGCTGCTGCACCTGCGCCAGCGGTTGCCACTCCGGTTAAATCTGCTCCGCTAACACAATCAGAACCTGCTAACGCAGGCAAAGATGTGAAGCCGACTGAACGCAAACGGATGTCTCGTCGCCGGGTTACGATTGCTAACCGCCTAGTTGAAGCACAACGCACAGCAGCGATGCTGACGACTTTCAATGAAGTGGATATGACTGCGATTCTTGATTTGCGCAAACGCCGCAAGCAAGCTTTCTTCGAGAAAAATGATGTGAACCTAGGTTTTATGTCATTCTTCACGAAAGCTGTAGTTGGTGCGCTTAAAGCATTCCCGCTGCTTAATGCTGAAATTGACGGCGAAGATATTGTTACGAAAAAATTCTATGATATCGGCATTGCAGTATCTGCAAAAGAAGGTCTTGTCGTTCCAGTCGTACGTGACGCGGACCGTCTAAGCTTCGCTGAAATCGAGAAAAATATCGTTGAGCTTGCTGGCAAAGCAAGATCAAACACGCTTGCCATTTCTGATTTGCAAGGCGGAAGCTTCACTATTACGAATGGCGGCGTATTTGGCTCCTTGCTGTCCACGCCAATTCTTAATGCACCGCAAGTTGGTATTCTCGGCATGCACAAAATTCAAATTCGTCCAGTAGCAATCGATGACGTTCGTATGGAAAACCGTCCGATGATGTATCTTGCATTGTCTTACGATCACCGTATCGTAGATGGCAGCGAAGCTGTTCGCTTCCTCGTAACCGTCAAAGCGCTTCTAGAAGATCCAGAAGCACTTCTTCTCGAAGGCTAAATATAAAGCATCACATTAGAGACTGTCCTTTAAGTAGAGTGATCTACTCAAAGGACAGTCTCTTTTTTGCGATTAAGATGGCCATTTTATTATGTTATGAAAAAAAGATGTCGAAAAAAGATCTGAATATCGATTACAATAAACATAATATTGAACATGGAAGCGGGCGTATTATCGGCTACAATTAAGATTTAAGAAGTATTCAATGGAGAGAGGCTGCATAATAGATGCGAGAATCCTTTACTAATCTCACAATGCTCCAGCGATTCATCGCGTTGTTTATTGTACTAGTCGTTATACCTGTTATTTTTATGGATTGGGTTGTCTCGCGCAATGTCGCAGAAATTACGGAGCGGCAAGTGGGTTCGACTCTGGTGAAGTGGGTGGAATCAAGTCATGTAACGATTGATCGAACAATCATGCATATGGAAGAGACCATGAATTCGATCATGATGACCAAGGAAATTCAGGAAATGCTTAATATCCCGTTATCTTCATCCTACGAGCGTTTTAGACGGTTCACGTCTCTGGATGAGATGCTGCTCAAACAAACATCTCCTAAAATAGCGTATTCTTTTTTTATGCCGGATTCTGAAAGTCTTTACTCTTTTGTGCCTTCTTTGGATATTCAGACGCGAGGCATCTACTTCTCTACAAATGTGGATGCGCTTCCATGGTATAAGGAGGCTTATCGTGCACAGGGGCGGGGAGTGCTGAAGGTACTGCATCAATTCGGAGATAATCCGTCCGATCTGGAGACGCTTGTTATGGTAAAACAAATGAACAGCATAACGAATGGGCGCTCACCAGAAGCTGGGTACTTGATCGCGTCGGGACTTGAACGTGTGCTGGCAAGTGATCTTGATCCTGATAATGTGGCGAAGGACGGCGAATTATTGATTTTAAATGAAGATAATATCGTCATCTCAACAACAAGCAACTACTCCATCGGAAAGATCCTCCCGTTGCCGGACTACGTATCGAAYTCCAAAGGTGGATATTATACGCTAGAGGTTGATGGGAAAAAGTGGCTATATGCCATTCATCAAAGCGAGCAAAGTAAAACAAAGCTGCTCTACAAAACACCGCTGCAATCTATAATCGGCGATCATGAGGTTATTGAGCAGCTCGTTTATTATTCGATGATGGGTTATTTCCTGCTCTTGCTCCTATTAGGTGTTTACTTTATTCGTTCCATCGTTCGTCCAATTTCTAGACTCGCTAGGCATACACGCTCTTATGAGCCAGGCAAACCGCTTGGCTTAACACAATATCCACAGCGTACCAAAGATGAAATCGAAATTTTAAACAATAATTTCATGGATATGACAGAGCGGCTAAATGAAACGATCCACGATAAATATGTGCTTGAGCTGAAGCAAAAGGAGGCGGAGCTGTCGATCCTTCATTCACAAATCAATCCGCATCTGCTTTATAATACGCTGGAATCCATTTATTGGCGGATGACGCTTGAGGGAACGGACGAGTCAGCGGAAATGGTTCGAGATCTCTCCCTTGTAATGCGAATTGGCCTTAGCCGAGGCAAATCATTAATTACGATTGAAGAAGAGCTGCAGCATGCAGAGGCTTATGTAAGGCTTCAACTAAAGCGTTATGATTATAATTTCAGTGTCAATTGGATCATTCAAGAGGAAGCGAAGAGCTGTCTAATTCCGAAGGTTGTACTGCAGCCGCTTATCGAAAATGCAATCGTGCATGGCATCAAACGAATGGATAGTGATGGCGAGCTATGGATATCAATCAAGCTGGAGCTGGATTGCATCGTCATTGCAATAGAAGACAACGGATATCGCTTGAGGGATGTTGCGCACATTTATGATATTTTGGAAGGCAGAAATCCTGATGCAGGATACGGCATTCGAAACGTCAATAAACGAATCCAATTGCATTTTGGCGAGTTATTCGGTTTGGAATATGCTTTGCGTGCGGAAGGCGGGCTTCGGGCTCAGCTTACGATACCAATCTCACATACCACAGAAGACCTCATGAGGGAGGAAGAGCATGTATAATATACTGATTGTTGATGATGAACCGATGATTTGTAAAGGGATCAGCTCAATATTAAGGCAGTCAGATATTCAAATCGGCGAGCTGTTTACGGCTGGCAATGGCTTTGAAGCCTTGGATTATTTTCGACTGGAGAAAATAGATTTGATCATTACAGATATTCAGATGGAGCATATGAACGGCATTGAGCTCATGGAAACGATATTTGTAGAAAATAGTGCGGTCCCGATTATCGTGCTGTCTGCGCATGGAGAGTTTGCTTATGCTCAGAAAGCAATGAAGTTCGGCGCCAAAGAGTATATCGTAAAGCCAGTCATGCCGAAGCAGCTTATTCAAATAGTTGGAGGTTTGCTAAGACATAAGGAAAGTGAGCTTCGCACGGCATCCGATGCTGCGTTCAATCGCAAGTTTTATTTGGAGGAAACGAATCCAAAGCAGCATATGCTGCTTAACGAGTTAATTACGGAAGGGCTTGGCGAGTCGGAGGTTGAAGCTTTATTTCAATCATTAGGATTAAAGATGGAGGGCCCGTGCTTCTGTTTGTTTACGATCCAGCTGCATTTGAAAAACGCTGGTAAAACGGATAAAGACATTCAGTCCTTGCGGGATCGGAATTTGCTTAAGTATGCCTGCTACAACGTGGTAGAGGAAACGATCAGCAGCTGGGATAAGTTATTGTTTTATTCACCGAATGGAGCTCTGACTGTCGTGCTGCAGCTTTCAGCAAAAGAGCTGGACCATTCGATGAGAAGCAGCTTGCTGACGACGATCGGACAACAACTTCATGCGCATCTGCTGGAATACTTAAATGTCCAATGCACGATTGGGATTAGTACGATTAAGGAAGGGCTGTACAGCTGGGCAGAGCTATACAAGGAAGCGATCTCCGCGCTAAAAATGACAGAGGTTCATCATGATCATCATGTGTTTTTGGCCGAGGATGTGTCAGACAAAAAATCTACGGAGGATCATAATGGAGATATTCAGGAAGCGAGAGGCTACATAGACAAACATTTTAGTAAAAAAGGAATGAAGCTGCAGGATATTGCGGATGCCGTTCATCTCAGTCCCAATTATTTGAGCTATTTATTTAAAAAGGTGCTTAATATTACGATATGGGATTACCTGACGAAGCAGAGAATGGAAGCTGGAAGAAGGCTGCTGCTTACGACTGATATGCGGAGATACGAGATTGCAGATGAGATTGGTTATGAGTCGCCGGAGCATTTTAGCAAAATGTTTAAAAAGTATTTTGGCTATAATCTATCAGATTTAAAAAAATAACATTTCTGCTCGTGCTGCTGCGCGAGCAGTTTTTATATGTCGAACAATATGTCGAAATCATAACAGCGCACACCTTAACCGTAACAGCGACCATCGTGTAGAGGGAAGAAGCTGACTTATAATGAGGATGCAAGCAACAAAAGACCTAATTGAGAGGGGAACCAACACGATGAAGATCAGGGGAATCGTAATCAGCATGCTCGTACTAATGATTGTATTGGCAGGCTGCAGTGGCAGTAACAATGGCGGAAACAAAGGGAAAGAAGAAAATGCTGGAAAAGCAACGAATGCAGCTGTAAACAAAACAGAGGAGCAGCCAGCAACTGAGAAACCAGCAGAGCCTGTAGAAATTACAGTTCAAGGCCAACCGCCGGATAGAACAGAAGCGATCGAGCAGTTGAACCTGAAAATTGAGCGTTTCAAAAAAGCAAACCCTAACGTTACGATCAAGACGGACGATTGGCAGTACAATCCAACTGAAATCGGAATTAAAATGGCTGCTAACAATGCGCCAACTGAGTTTAATGCTTATTTGACAGAAGGACGTGTTCTAGCTGAAAAAGGCTGGGCGGCTGATGTTACGAGCCTTATTGAAAATTGGAAAAACAAAGATGACCTAAATCCAATTATGACGGGTCCATTCTCCGTTGACGGTAAAATTTATGGTATTCCAGTAGATGCTTATGTTATGACAATTACGCTTAACAAGAAAATTTTCGAGGAAAAGGGCGTTCCGCTTCCATCGCTTGACTGGACTTGGGAAGAGCTGATTGAAACTGCGAAAAAAGTAAACGATCCGGCTAAAGGTATTGCTGGCTTTATCCCAATGGGCAAAGGCACAGAAGCAGGCTGGAACTGGACGAACTTCTTGTTTGCAGCGGGCGGCGACATTCAAACGGTTGAGAACGGCAAAGTAAAAGCAACATTCAACAGCGAGCAAGGTTTGAAAGCGTTGGAGTTTTACAAGCAGCTGAAAGATGCTGACGTGCTTCCGAAAAACTGGGCGCTAGGCTACGGCGATGCACTCAACCTGTTTAACCAAGGCCGTGGTGCAATGGTTATGTGCGGAAGCGGCAATGCAGCGGATGCAGCCATCAACACAGGCGGTATCAGCAAAGACGACGTCGTTATTTATCCAATCCCATCCGTAACTAAAGGCGGCAAGCACACTGGCGTACTAGGCGGCAGCTTCAAAGTCATCAACCCTAAAGCAGATGCTGCACAGCAAAAAACAGCATTTGACTGGTTGACTTCCGAGTATTTCACTGACGAATTCATTAATGCAATTGATGGTGAAATTACTACACGTAAATCAGAAAACAAAGTATATATTCCACAAACAATTTTCTATTGGACACCAGAATCGGAGTTCGGTCAAAAATGGGATACGATGTTGGCTAAACATGACAATGTGTTCACATATGACCCTGCTTTGATGGCTTTGCTTGATGGTAAGCCGGAGCCGCAATATGAAACACAAGCTTTCTATGCAGAAATGGCTAACGTTATTCAAAAAGTGTTCACGACAAAAAATGTTGATTTGAAAAAAGTGTTGGATGAAGCAGCAGCTAAAGTCCAATCGGAATTCTACGACAAAATTACGATTCAATAAAAAGCCGCGACACCAAGGGCCAATACCAATAACCTCGGTATTGGCCCGTTTTTTTTACAAATTAGAAGTGATCATAAGTATCGCAGCACCTTGGGAGGGGGAGAACCATGGCAACACAAACGATTACATCAACGATAAGCACGAAGAAAAAGCGCAAGTGGAACCTCTATATGTGGGGGGCCTTGTTTGTACTTCCCGAAATTATCGTTTTCTTGCTCTTTCTCTGGATTCCTATTATTAAGGGAGTTCTGTACAGCTTTCAAGAGGTGGATTTCGTTAAAGGGAATGTTTTTGTTGGACTGCAAAACTACATCGATATTACTAGTTCAAGTGACTTTTATACCGCAATAAAAAATACGCTGTATTATATGGGGCTTTGCGTAGTCATTGGCTTTTGGGTGCCTGCTGCGGTTGCTATTGCTGTATCGGAGCTCAGAAGATTTCAAGGACTAGCTCGCGTAGCGGGTTATTTGCCAAGTGTAATACCAGCTATCGTGTTGTATGGCATGTGGGTTTGGTTTTATGATCCGATCGGTCCAATTAATGCATTTCTGATGGGCATCGGATTGCCGGCAATTGATTTTTTCACAAAAGGCATGTCCATGATCTCGATCGTTATTATGGAAACGTGGCAAAACTTTGGCGGAGCGGTGCTCATCTATTTGGCTTCAATCGTCGGCATACCGCGGGATCTGTATGAAGCTGCGGAAATCGACGGTGCAAGTGTATGGCAACGAATTAAGTTTATTACACTGCCTAATTTGCGCTYATTGCTGTTCCTGATGTTTTTACTTCAAATCATTAACACCTCGCAAAGCTTCCAAGCACAACTGGCTATGACTGCCGGAGGTCCGGACAACGCGACTTTAACTTATATGCTGCTTATGAACAGAAATGCATTCACTTATTTGGATTTTGGCAAAGCAACAGCAATGGGTACGATGATGTTCGCCGTTATGATGGTGCTCTCCTTCTTCTACCTGAAAGTGCAGAATAGGAGTGAAAAAGGATGAAAAATACCGAGCGTTCCATAATCTCGTCATTTGATTTCAAACGTTGGCAGGTAAAGCTTGGTTACGCTGTGATGGTGCTGTTTATCGGCATAATCATTGTATCCATGCTGTATCCCTTTCTGAATACGCTGCTTAGCTCTCTGAAAACGACTGGGGAATTTTTTGCTTTCCCTGCGCCGTTTTTCCCAAAGGATTGGCTGTGGCATAACTATATTGATGCATGGCATGTTATTCCGATGCTTATGTTCTTGAAAAATACGCTGATGATTTTTATTGGCACGGTCATTTTCGCGCTTGTCTTTATTGGCATGACGTCATTCGCGTTGTCTCATATGCGGGTACCTTTCAAGAAAGTGGTCATGCTGTTTTTCTTGTCTACCCTGATGATTCCATCTGCTACTTACTTAATTCCAAACTTCCTTAACTTGCAAAGCTTAGGTTTGCTAAACAGCTACTGGGCCTTTTGGCTTCCAGCAGGCGCGAATGCTTTTTATTTGCTGCTCATGAAAAACTTTTTCGATGGATTGCATAAGGAACTGTTTGAAGCAGGCAGAATCGACGGAGCTAGTGAGTTTTTATGTTTTATTCGGATCGCGATTCCTTTGTCGGTACCTATCCTAATGACGCTTATCATCTTCTATTTCTCCAGCACATGGAATGATTTTTATTGGCCGTCACTTGTTATGCTGGAGAAGGATATGTATCCTCTTGCAACAGGTATTTTCAGATATGTGGTCTACTCCGGCTCCACGATTCAGTGGAACGTGAAGTTTGCGGTGCTCTCCATTACGATGGTTCCGCCGCTAATATTTTTCCTTATTTTCCAGCGTTACATTATGGGTGGACTTAATGTAGCTGGGGTGAAAGGTTAGCATTTTATCGCAAAACAATACGTGGAGGAATTGATGATGAAGAAAAAGCTGCGCCGAGTTTCGCTCAGTGCATTAATTTTTCTTCTGCTAAGCTCGTATATCCCCGCCTTGCAGGGCGGGGGAAATACGGCTGTACAAGCTGCAGAAGGGGATAAAGCGGAATATGTTCGCATTAAAAATCAATACAGAGGAACCTACTTATTAGCAGATGGAGATAAAGTAGCTTACGGTGCTCCTGTAGAAACGGACCGAGCCTCCCAGTGGTTTATTGAAGAGCACGATGGGAAGCAGATGATCAAAAATAGAGAAACTGGTCTTTATATGTCATTGGAAGGGTGGACTTCTCACGAGAGTCCAATTCGCTTGGCAGCAGCAAGCAGTGATGCGGCTGCGTTGTGGAAAATTGTGAATGCGGTTACAGAAGGTTTTAAATCGATTCAGCCAAGCACTAATCCAAATCACTATATTCATATTGAGGACAAAACAGGATTTGCACAAGCTAGCAGCATCCCGCCTAATTGGGGAACAGCGCAGTGGTCATTTGAACCCGTTGTTGATTATGTGCGTTTCAAAAACAAGCATACGGGAGAGTATTTATTTGCCGCAGAAGGGATATTGAAATACGGCAAGCCGGCTGAAGCAGATCCGTCCTCTCATTTTGCAGTAGAGAATAAGGATGGCAATCAGCAAATTAAGAATAGAGCTTCGAATGCCTATGTTTCCGCTGTTGAATCGACGTATTATTATAGTCCTGTCACGCTCATTCCAGCAGACGAGGAGTTGGTAGATGTAGATTGGAAAATACTAGACGCCAACGAAGCTGGTTATGTAAACATTGAGCATGCGGCAACAACATCTGAAGGTGCCTATCGATATCTTCATGTTCAAGAAGAGGCAGGCAAAACTGATGCTCAATTGAGCACTATTGATAAAACATGGGGCACGCCAAAATGGGCGGTTGAGCCGGTTACCGTAAAAACGGTTTACAATCCTAATCCCGACAACTCGCCAAAATATATTCAAATCAAAAACGATTGGCTTGGCCTCTATATGTATGAGGACGATGGAGTCGTCAAATACGGAAACGTATTAGCTGATAACAAGCTCGGACAATGGCTCATCGTTGAAGAGGAAGGCATGCAGCGAATTCAGAACCGCGCAACTGGAAATTACATAAGCTTGAAGGATGTGAGCTCCGACAAAATCTCGGTTAAAACAGTTAAAGCAACTGAAAGCGCTGTCACGGAGCAATGGGTAATTGATAACTTAAACTCCTCAGGATCAAAGCTAATTCATCCTGCAAGCGATGAAGGCAGCTTTCTCCATGTTGAGAAAAAGCGTGGTTTTGTACAATTTGGCGCAGTTCCTCGTGATTGGGGTAGTCCCAAATGGACTTTTGTTCCTGTAGCGAAGGAAGCAGCTCCCAAATATATTCAATTAAAAAATAGCTACACGAACAAGCTTCTTTATGAAGATGAGCAAAAAGTAAAATATGGTGATCCTGATTCCTTGAATGCGGCATCACATTGGCTCATTGAGGATGCAGGAAATGGATTAAAACGTGTCAAAAATCGTTTGACTGGACACTATCTTCATGTAGAAGGCATGCAGGCGGATACAAATCCCCATTTGCTTCCACTAAACAGCGGAACGATTGAAGAAAGCTGGACAAGTGCTAAATGGTCAGTCACCGTTACAGAAGATAATAAATTAGTGTTTACAAACGGATACAAAACAGATCAAGTTATTCATGTGCAGGACGCAACAGGGTATGCCCAATCAAGCAATATCCCTGCTGAATGGGGTAGCGCGCAATGGATTGCAATCGAAGCTCAGCCTTTGCTGCCATCGGAAATACCGACGGATTATATTCGTTTGAAAAATGCCGACAACAGCAGCTATTTATACGAAAATGAATTCGGGGTTATTCTTTACGGAACACCAAATGCAAGAGATGCAAGATCACACTGGATGCTGTTAAGCAATACTAGCAGTGTGATTGGAGAAGTTACAATCATTAACCGTGCCACGAACCATAAGATTACGATAGCAAAAGAGGAAGCCTATTTAGTAAGCAGAGCAGGAATGCTTGGCAGCAATGGAGAGCAGACCTGGTTCTTAGAGAGGAATTTAGTAAACGGCAAGTTTCTCCTGCGCAGCAAGTCACAGCCGGTAGACTACATGCATATTCAGGACCGAACAGGATATGCACAGGTTGGTTTGCGCTCGATCGAATCGGCAGCGCTCCAATGGGAGCTGGAGACGGCTTCAAAAGACAGCTTTGTTCCAGAACCAGAAGCACCTTCCGAGCTTGTGCATACAACAAGGCTGAATGATTCTCGCAGCTTCCAGCTTTTGAGTGCTGGCAGTGATGTTAGACTTGCGATTAACGGAAATGAGCTTGTTGTACTTCCTGCCTCAAGCGGAAGTTCAGAATCGAATTGGCGTCTTCAGGACGAGGATGGTTATAAGCTGATCTATAATGAAGCGGCAGATCGCTACCTTGCTGTGAAGGATGGTCAGTTGATCGTTTCTGAGAATACAGGTAAAGCAGAAGCATCGAGCCAGTGGAAAATGATCGATCGAAGCGGTCTTATAAGCTTCGAGAACGTCGAAGCCAAGGGTATGCTTCTCCAAATAAGCGGCAATGCTGCAGGTCTGTCTTCAGGAACGCTTAACGCACCTAAAGACGAGCAGCAGCTTAGAATGGCATTGCTTAAATCCAATGTCACATTAGAAGCAGAAGATGCTTTCCTAAGCGGTGGGGTTCAAGCAGGCGCTGATGCGAAAGGCTTCAGCGGCGATGGATACGCGGGGGATTTCTCGGCGCTAAATGCTTCTGTGACTTTTACCGTATTTGCTGAGGAAGCTGGCACGTATGACGCTTCGATTCGGTATGCGAATGCTAACGGATCAGCAAAGGTGCTAGCGGCGGCAGTCAATGGCTTGAATGAGCAGCAGCTTGCCTTTACAGCTGCAGGCAGCTGGGACACTTGGCAGAAGCATGAGTTCAAGCTAACGCTTAGAGCTGGATTAAATACCGTAACCTTATCGAATAACAAAGGCGACGTTGGTCAAATATTGCTCGATCAGCTTGTAGTAAATAATGTGCTTCCGCTCGCAAGCAGAGGAGCAAGCACGGCTTACAGTCAATATGAAGCCGAGCATGCTGCGACGAATGCAGTGATCATTGAACCAACCCGTGCATATCGTGCTTTAGCTTCTGAAGCATCCGGCAGACAGGCGGTCCGTTTGGAAGAAGCAGGCGATTATGTGGAGTTCAAGCTGCAAAAAGCGGCAAATCGATTAACGCTTCGTTATTCGATTCCGGATTCCGAAGACGGTATGGGCAATCAATCATCCATAGGTTTATATGTAAACGGAGTGAAGCAAGAAGCAGGGCTATTAACCTCTAAATACTCTTGGGTATATGGAAGCTATCCTTGGACCAATCAACCAAGCGATGGAGACGCTCATCGTTTCTTTGATGAAACAAGCTTCATCATTGCTGATGCAGCAGCCGGCTCTACGATTAGAGTGCAAAAGGAAGCGGACAGCGCAGCAGACCATATCGTGATCGATTTAGTAGAGGCTGAGCTTGCTGATGCTGCTTACAGCATGCCTGACGGTTTTGTTTCTGTAACTGAATTTGGAGCTACAGCAAATGACGGAACTGATGACTCTAATGCAATCAGAGAGGCTATTGAAGCAGCAAAGCTGAGCGGCAAGGGGGTCTGGCTTCCTGCTGGAGCCTTCCGTATTGACCAGGGTCCTATCGAGCTTGCTGACATTACGATTCGCGGTGCAGGCAAATGGCAAACGACGCTCGTTGGCGGCGGATTTATGGGAGTAGGAAATCATATACGCGTGTATGATCTTGCTATTGATGGAGAGGTAACTTCCCGTCGTGATGACCAGCCAGAATCTGCATTTGATGGCACTTATGGCATTGGTTCAACGCTTCAGCATATTCGCGTAGACCATGTGAAAACCGGGATTTGGGTAACGGAGAAAGAGCTTGCAGGCGGTGCAACCCTTGCAACAGATGGCTTATATGTTGCTGGCTTGCAAATTAGGAATACGTTTGCCGATGGCATTAACTTTAGCACAGGCACCTCGAATTCGATGGCCGAGCAAACCCAGCTGCGCAATACAGGAGATGATTCGCTTGCGATGTGGGCAAACGGAAAACAATCCGTTGGCAATACGTTCCGCTTCAATACAGCGGAGCTGCCGTGGCTGTCCAACAACATTGCCGTTTACGGCGGCAAGGACGTTACCATTTCAGACAATATCGTTTCGGATACCGTTGCTTTTGGTGCAGGAATTAGCGTTAGTACGAGACATAATCCCGTTCCTTTTGAAGGCGATGTTATCGTAGAGCGCAATACGTTGCTGCGAACAGGAGGAAGAGAGCATAACTGGCCAGCAGATTTTGGCGGTTTATTCTTATTCTCAGGTGATACGGATATGACAGGCAACATTCAAGTGCGTGACAATATTATTTCAGACAGCACTTTCCAAGGTATTTCTTTGCTTGGCGAAAAGTATACGTCTGGCATCGTGCTTGAAAATAACGTAGTTGACGGTGCGGGCACATGGGGCATTCAAGCATCCGGCAATATAAAAGGTTCTGCGGTATTCGGTGATACCCTTGTTCGCGGAGTGAAGGTCGGAGCATTTATGAATGGAGCTTCTGATTTTGCATTTGAGACAACAAATGAAGCCTTTAGTTTTACTCATCATGCCTTCTCGGTTGCAGCAGGTGAACAGCGCCAAGCGCCATACCTAGTAGAAGCAGGGCAAAGCATTCAACTGACTGCTTTCGCAAATGGCACTGAAGCTGAGGCTGAAGCTGTAATTTGGGCGGTGAAAGATTCAGCTGTTGCAGAAATAAGCAGCAGCGGGGTATTAACGGGTATAGGTCAAGGTGAAACACAGCTAAAGGCTGTGTATGGAGATGCAATAAGAACGTATACAGTTAAAGTAGCGGATGATATTGCACCTAATTGGCCAGCAGAAGCAGCACTTTCTGCTGCTCAGGGCGAGAATGGCAGCGCAGCGTTAAAATGGCCGTTAGCAATGGATAATGGACAAATCGCCGCTTATCGCTTGTCATGGGATACCGGCTTTAAAATCGTTCCAAGCACGGAAACAGCAACTCAGGTGAGTGGACTTTCCGCAGGGCGCAGCTATCGATTTGTACTGGAAGCGCGCGATCAAGCCGGAAACTGGACCGAAAATGCATTAATGGCTGATCTTAATGCTCCAAGCACTCCGCCTGACGGTGCTGTAACTCCACAGCCGTCGGAGAGCTTGAAATGGATCGAAACTGTAAAAAAGCAAGAGGACGGAAAAACGTTTGCAGAGCTGACATTCCAGAAGGAAGATTTACAAGCTGCATTGAAGCGCGCTGCAGCAAACCAYAATTCCGTGCTGTCGCTAGTATTAGCAACAAAGGAAACAGCCGCGGATATCGTTTTACCTGTCTCTGTCTTGAAGGAGGCAGCAGCCGCTCAGCCAGAAACGATTATTGAAATTTCGATTTACAATGCCGTGTATGAGCTGAATATCTCAGCTATTCGTCATCTTCTGTCTGATGATCCGAATGCACAGCTGAGGCTGCGAATGAAAAAGCTGGATTCGGCTGCTAGCCAGCTGCTAACAGAGCATACAGGAATAAAGCCGATTGGTGAGGTTTATGCTTTTGAGCTTATGTTAGAAACGGGAGGTAAAGTGCAAACGATTCATAGTTTCGCTAATCATTATGTGAAGCGCTCCATCATTTTGCCAGCAGCTTCAATGACTGAGTTTGCAACAGGTGTAGTTTATGATGAAGCCGGTAAACGGTGGAAGCATGTGCCGACTCTGTTCAAGGCGATGTCAAATGGCAAAATTGAGGCAGTCATAAGCAGCTTGTCGAATAGCATCTACACTGTTATCAATGAGAAGAAAACCTTTTTAGATATGAAGGGGCACTGGGCGGAGAAGGAAGTAACGAAGCTTGCTTCTCAGCAAATGATTAAAGGGATGACCGAAAGTGAATTTGCTCCAGGGCAAAAGGTTACAAGAGCAGAGTTCGCGGTTATGCTGACCGAAGCTTTTGGTCTTTCTGCTAGCAGCCTCAAACCATTTAAAGATACGAAGGCTGACGCTTGGTATTCGGACGCTATCGCTTCAGCGTATGAAGCGGGTTTCATCAAAGGATTTGACAATATGATGTTTAGGCCAAGCGAATCTATTTCGAGAGAGCAGATGATCGTCATGTTAATGCGGGCTTATCGTTTGGCAAATCCACAAATCAAACAAGCGGATTTCAATCTTAATGCATTCAGTGATGCAAAATATGCTTCAGCTTGGGCTGTAGAGGATTGGAAGCTTGCGCTGAGCTTAGGAATTGTAGAAGGGCAAAACAAGGTCGCTCTTGCGCCGAAGGCGTTAGCCACAAGAGCGGAAGCAGCAGTTATGATTGCTAGAGTATTAGTGGCACGGGGCTTTATGAACGAGTAGTAAAACGGATTACATGACTCTCTTATAGACATTGCCGCTAATCGATACACTTGCTGGCGGCAATGTTTTTTTGTATTTTAAAATCGAAGCGGAGCAGGAAGAAGGCTGGGGATGTTGAAAGTAATCAACAGGATGAAGCTGTTTGTTGAAATGAGATGAGATGAGGGGATTAAAATCGTCGAGGTTAACGAACAATTGAGGGAAAGCGAAGAGAGATATCAGCATTTAGTTCATATGCTTCCTGACGGGCTAATTGTTGTGTTAGAAGGTGATATTGTATTTGCTAACCACGCAATGCTAACCATGCTGGGCATTAGCAATCTCGATGATATTATTGGAGACCCCATAAATAAATTCATACATTCCGAATATTTAGAGCGGTTTCCAGCTATGATCAACTATTTAATTATAGAGGCTAATCCTTCTACGTTTACTTACTACGAGCTGCTTCGTCTGGATCAGCAAACGATAGAGGTTGAAATGAGAGCAGTTGCTGTGAAATTTGATGGTAAAAATGCTGTCCAGCTTATTATTCATGATATAACCAAGCAGAAGCGCATGGAAGCCTCCTTGCACGAGAAGGATTATTTATATAAAAGCTTGATGGAAAATGTCGTAGCAGGCGTATTTGTAGGACAAAGCAATAAAATTGTTTATGCCAATCCTTATTTGGCGGAGATGTATGGCTACACATTAGAGGAGATGTATGAACTCACTTCAAGCGATTTGGTGTCAATGGATGAAATCAATCATCACAGAAACGAGATTATGCATGGATCGGCGATTGGGTTAAATCAATTTCCGCTCAAGTGTACAGGCAGAAAAAAAGACGGCAGCATCATTTATTTGGAGGGTAACACCTCCATCATTATGTTCAATGGACAGCTGTCCTTGCTCGGCACGATACAAGACGTAACCTTTAAACGTGAAAAGGAAAATCTGCTAAGGGACAATGCGAACCTATATCAAAAAATTATTAAGTTTGTCCCCGAACCCATCGTTATTAGCGATCAAGGAATCGTCCTTTATGCGAACAAACTAGCTTTGCATGCACTCGGGATTGAACCTGGAAAAGAGGTCATTGGAAGAAGTGTATTCGAGTTTATTCATCCCAGTCATCATGCCTCTTCATTGGAGCAGATGGATTTAATCATGTCGTCGGATGAACCGACGTCATTTGTTGAACGAGTCCTTGTACGTCCAGACGGACAGTTATTGGATGTAGAAATATCTAGTATCCGAATTAACAATTATTTGGGCAAGGATGTCATGCTCAGTGTGATTCGTGATTTGACCGACCGCAAACGCTCGGAGGAGGTTCTTATTCGTTCAGAGAAGCTGTCGGCAATTGGTCAGCTTGCCGCAGGCGTAGCGCATGAAATTCGAAATCCGTTAACAGCGCTAAAGGGCTTCACGCAGCTATTAAGCAGTAAATACCCGGAGAACCCGCATTATTTTTCAATTATGGCCAATGAAATTGACCGTATTACTTTAATCGTAAATGAGTTTATGACGTTAGCGAAGCCGCATTTCGCGAACTATCGCAGCGAGCCTCTAGAGCCGATACTGCGAAGTGTATTATCTTTGCTGGAAACACAAGCTATTCTAATAAATGTGGAATTGAAGGTTTGTTTTGACCATACACGGCCGAGTATATTTTGCAATGTGGACCAGCTTAAGCAGGTTTTTTTGAATATTATTAAAAACGCGTTAGAGGCGATGCCGCAGGGCGGCGAAGTTGTAGTGACGGTTGCAAGCTTGGAGGATGGCTTCGTTCATATCCGAATTATAGATGGCGGTCCAGGTATACCGGAGGAGCTTATTTCAAAAATCGGCGAACCTTTTCTGACAACGAAAGAAAAAGGGACTGGGCTTGGCATAATGATCAGCAACCGCATTATTGAAGCGCACAAGGGTACGCTTCAAATTAGCAGTGTGATGAATGAAGGAACAGTCGTGGAAATTATGCTGCCTGTTGAGGATCAGCTAACGATAGGCCTAGGATGAGCTATAGGCGTTATCGTCTGATGTCGCCAACAATCTTTTGCGTTTATGGTGAAGTGTGAAATAAATGACGGAAGATAAGGCAATTATAATGGCACAAAGTATATACATAACGCTGTACCCGTAGCTTGAAGCCAACGAGCCAAGCGTGTAGGATCCAATGCCATATCCAAGGTCGAACAGCAAATAAAACGTTGCTGTAGCGAGCCCTCTGCGATGAGCCGGAGCAGCAAGCACGGCTATGGTCTGAAAGCAAGGCAGCAGGGCGCCGTATCCGAGACCAATGACAGCACCGGAAACAAGCAGAATAACTGGCGAGCTTGCTTGGCTAAGCAGCAGCATGCCGATGGCAAATATAACGATGCTGGGATATACAATGACATGTTCTCCTACACGATCAAGCAATTTACCGACAAGCGGACGAGGCAATACAATCATAATGCCGAAGCACACAAAGAAATAGCTTGCATATTGATCAATAGCCTGTTCATGAGCATAAACCGACATAAACGTTACAAGTCCGCTGTAGGCGAACGCGACTACAAAGCCGCTAAGTGCAATTGGCACAGCTTTCTTCTCTACAAGATCGCGCCAATGCAGCTTGCTCTTCGTTTTTAAGATCGGTTGTTCAGCTTTGGCAGCAACGGATTTTTTGGCTGTTGAAGCGCCTAGGATGAAGGCGAAGAGCGCGCAGACAGCGCATAGTGCGAACATCGCTGTAAAACCGCCATGCGTCGTTATCGTTAAACCAACGAAGGGCCCGATGACCATCGCGAGGCTCATAAATAAGCTGAAATAACTAATTCCTTCTCCTTTGCGATGTTCGGGTATGATTCCAATTGCAGTCGTATTCGTTGAGGTAGTTGCGATAGCGAACGTGCCGCCATGAAAAAAACGAACCAGCAGCAGCATCGCATATCCAAAGACACCTAAGTATGCGATCGAAAACAATAGAAACAGCAGCAACGAAATAATAACGATTTTCCGTTCCCCATAACGAGTCATCAGTTGGCCTGCGAAGGGCCGCAGCAATACAGAGGCGATAACGAAGACGGTCATCGATAATCCGGCCTGCGTGTCAGATCCTCCAAGTCCATTGGTCACATAAACGGACAACGCTGTTGCTAATGTATAAAAAGCAAAAAATAGAAAAAAGCTGCTTAAACATATTTTAATGAAGTCGGCGCTCCATAATTTATTCGTATTCATTATAGTTCCCCTCTCAGATGTTCGCCGATCATTCACTCGTCTTTGTGTTTGATTCGTGGTTCAGTTCTGCGTTTTTAGTTATTTTGGCGATAAATTTTTTGAATGATTGAATTTCGTCTTCAGAAATATCGGTCAACAGCTGTGCAACAAATTTTTCTTCGATAGGTGCCAGTTCATTAGAGCATGTTCTGCCATTAGCGGTTAAATAAAGCAGCTGCGATCGGCGGTCATTCGGATTGGCGACACGTCGGACAAGCGCTTTTCGTTCAAGCTGGTCAACAAGCCGTGTAATGTTGGCGGGGTCCTTGTCGGAGCGCTGTGCCAAATCTTTATGAGTCATGCCATCATGCTCATCAAGATACATGAGCAGCGACCATTGTTCAGGCGTAACGTCATAATCTTGAAAAAGCTGATGCAGCCGAAGGTTTAGTTTGCGGCCTGTATTGCTGAGCATATAGCCTACTGATTGTATAATTTCCATTGCTTTCACCTGCTATTTTCATTTAGTTGTTATGACAATAATACGYTTAACAACYAAATGGGTCAAGAGCTTCAATCCACAAATTTGGAATGAAGCGGTTTACAGTTGATCGGAAGAGACATGATTTTGCTTGCGATATTGTTCGGGTGTAAGGTCGGTATGCAGCTTGAAAGCGCGGCTGAAATGAGAGGGATGCTTAAAACCAACATCATAACCAATGTCGGTAATGGGGTGAATGGTGTTGATAAGTTCGATTTTGGCCTGATAGATTCTACGCTGCATGAGAAACTGGAAGATTGTAAATCCAGTAACCTCTTTGAATGTTTTAGCCAAATAGTATTTGCTTAAGTGCAGCTCTGCTTGAATCGCCTCCAGCGTAATATCATTATTATAATGACACTCCAAATAGGAGATGACCGCTTGAACATGGCGTTCTTTGGAGGTTGGAAAGGATGGTTTATCCTTCAGCGGCTTCTGGCAAAGCTGATTGATCTGAATAAGAAAATCGAGCATTAAAGCTTGAAATCGCTGAATGGAGAAGCTGTCCTGAAGTACGTAAAGCTGTTCAAGCTTATGAAGACTAGCTTCTATTTCCGCTTTCTCATTGCCCTTCAGCTGCAAACGTATATTTTGAAGCTTCTCGAAGGGCTCGAGCAGGTCCGCTGCAAATGAAGGCTGAATAAATTGCTTGAAGTAATACGGATCAAAATGTAGGATCGACCGGTGGTAAACTGCGCTTGGATCGACATGTGCCCGGTGAAGTGTCATCCCGTGCATAAGCAGCAAGTCGCCAGGCTCCAGAACATAGATGCGGTCATTAATAAGATAGTTTACTTTGCCGCCATGGAAATAATAGATTTCGTAATGAAAGTGACTATGATAGGGAATATGAGCATTAAAATCAGAGCTGGTTCCCATTGTGAACGGTAATTGGATTTGTTGCTGCTTGCTCATCGTTTCGCCTCCACTCATAAATACCATCATTATACACCAACCAGAGTCAAATAAAAGCGTAAACAAGTTAATGCGAATGAAGCCCACTGCATCCCAAAATGCTACCATATAGGCAGGCAAAACGATTGTGAAAGCAGCTGCTATTATAACAATGTAAATAAAGGGGCGGTATTCGGACT
>NZ_JBFRDK010000006.1:0-84612 GCF_052113545.1 Paenibacillus sp. TAF43_2 | reverse complement strand
GGCAAGGGTCATATTGGCTACTTATTAAAAGGTGAAGTCAGTGGAGTTGAAATAACCGCAGTTAGTGATTGTGTACAAGCAAATCTTGCGTGGGCAAAAGAAAAGCTTGGCGATCAAGTCGGATTATATGAGGATCCTTATGAAATGATGGACTCTGGACTTGTTGACGGAGTGCTCATTGCGACGCCGCATTTCTCCCATCCAGAGCTTTCTATTGCTTGCTTTAAGCGTGGTCTGCATGTGCTTTGCGAGAAGCCGGCAGGTGTTTATACGAAGCAGGTTCGCGAGATGAATGATGCAGCCAGCCAAACAAATGTGAAATTCAGCATGATGTATAACCAACGGACAAACCCGATATACGTGAAGCTGAAAGAATTGATAGATAACGGCGAGCTAGGTGAAATAAGAAGAACCAATTGGATTATAACCAATTGGTATCGCTCACAAAGTTATTATGACTCCGGTACTTGGCGTGCAACTTGGGCTGGTGAAGGCGGCGGAGTGCTGCTAAACCAAGATCCGCATCAGCTCGATTTGTGGCAATGGACGATCAGTATGATGCCAAAGCGCGTCCGTGCTTTCTGCTACTTCGGCAAGCATCGTGACATCGAGGTTGAGGATGATGTAACCGCATTCGTAGAGTACGAGAACGGAGCTACTGGAGTGTTCGTGACGACGACTGGCGAAGCGCCAGGCACGAACAGACTGGAAGTGAGCGGTGATCGCGGTAAAATTGTAATTGAAAATAACCAATTAACATTCTGGCGTCTAACCGTTCCTGAGCCGGAATTCAACAAGCAGTTCAAAGGCGGCTTCGGTCAGCCAGAATGTTGGAAATGTGAAATTCCGATTCATGGCAGCAACCCTGATCATAAAGGCATTACACAAAACTGGGTGAATGCGATTCTCTTCAATGAACCATTGATTGCTCCAGGTGAGGAAGGCATCAAAGGGCTTATGCTCTCGAATGCGATGCTGCTTTCGACATGGACGGATGGCTGGGTAGATTTGCCGATTGATGAGGAGTTGTTTTATAAGCATCTGCAAGAGAAAATCGCAAGCTCAGCTTATCAGAAGGAGGACTAGATCGATGAGTAATGCAGATGGCATGAAATATGCGCCAAAGGGAAAGCCGAATAGAGTAGTTGAGGATGGGCAATTCGTAATCGCCGCTGTTAGTCTTGATCACGGTCATATTTATGGCATGTGCAACGGACTAGTGGAAGCGGGCGCCACTTTAAAATGGGTATACGACGCTGACCCCGCTAAGGTTGAAGCATTTATCCGTCAATATCCGCAGGTACGGGCAGCTGAGTCGGAAGAGCAGGTGCTCTCCGATGATGAGGTGCAGCTGGTTGCAGCTGCAGCGGTAACATCGGAGCGCGGACCGCTAGGCGTTCGCGTCATGCAGAGCGGCAAACATTATTTTACCGATAAAGCGCCATTCACAACGCTTGAACAGCTCGCGGACGCTCGCGCTGCATATGCAGATACAGGTAAAAAATACGCAGTATATTACAGCGAGAGATTGCATGTGGAATGCGCGGTTTATGCGGGGCAATTGATCGAACAAGGCGCAATTGGGCGTGTTGTTCAAGTTATTGGGCTCGGGCCGCATCGTTTAAACGCTGCCTCCCGCCCATCATGGTTTTTTGAGAAGGAAAAGTATGGCGGCATTATTTGTGATATCGGATCGCATCAAATTGAACAATTTCTATATTTTACAGGCAATCAAAATGCCAATGTTGTAAACAGCAAGGTGGCCAACTATGCCAATAAGGAGTATCCAGAGCTTGAGGATTTTGGAGATATGACGCTTGTTGGCGAGAACGGGGCAACCGGCTACTTCCGTGTCGACTGGCTGACACCAAGCGGTCTTGGAACATGGGGCGACGGCCGTACTATGATTCTCGGAACAGAAGGCTACATCGAGATGAGGAAGTATATTGATATCGCTAAAGATAAGGATGGGGACCAGCTTTATTTGGTAAACGCAGATGGCGAGCAGCATATTCAGCTTCGCGGCAAAGTGGGCTTCCCTTATTTTGGCCAGCTCATTCTCGATTGCTTGAACGGCACTGAGCATGCCATGACGCAGGAGCATGCTTTCAAAGCAGCTGAGCTGTCGCTTCTTGCTCAGAAGCATGCGACAAAAGTGGAGTAGAAATGTTTGCTGCTAATGGATAGTTGCTTTTTTGCTCGTACTCAGTATAAAATAGGTGAGAATTAATAAATGGAAGGAGTGGGAATATGAGGATCAAGTGCAGGGTTACGTTAACCAATTGTGTTTTTCATATTCCCATTTCACTTTTACACTAAAGCATCTATTGCTTTAGTGTTTTTTTTTATCCTATGGAGGTGTAACGGCGAATGAGATACAAGAGAGTTCTTATTAAGCTTAGYGGCGGGGCAGTTGCAGGAAATGCTGAATTCGGTTTTGAGCCTGAACGGTTAAATTACATTGCGAATGAAATTATATCCGTGGTCCGTTTAGGTGTTGAGGTGTCGCTCGTTATTGGCGGGGGGAACATATTTCGCGGCAATATGGCGGAAAGCTGGGGAATCGAAAGAGCGGAAGCAGACAACATCGGAACACTTGCAACCGTCATTAATAGTTTGATGCTTCGCGGGGTGCTGAAAGCTAAAACAGACAAAGAAGTACGCGTAATGACAGCGATACCGATTACTTCGGTCGCCGAGCCATACATCAGACTGCGTGCAATCCACCATTTGGAGCAAGGTTATATCGTCATATTTGCTGGAGGCAACGGTCAACCCTACGTGACAACGGATTATCCTTCGGTACAAAGGGCCATTGAAGTCAATAGTGAGGCGCTTCTAGTTGCAAAACAAGGCGTAGATGGCATTTTTAATGCAGATCCTAAATTCGATGCCGATGCGAAGCGGTTCAAATCTCTTCATTACAATGATGTTTTGCAATATAATTTGAAGGTAATGGATCAGTCAGCCTTTATATTGGCTAGAGACTATCATTTGCCTATGCATGTGTTCAACTTCGACAAGCCCGGATCCATGAAAGAAATTTGTGAAGGCGGAAACAATGGTACCATCATTAGCGGTGAATCTGTTCTTGCCTACTAATAAATGTTGAAATAAAAAGGACTGCTTATAAAGGTACTCCCGTTTAATGAAAGCCGGGAAATGTACTTTTTAAGCAGTCCTTTGATGTTTTTAGGAGTCGGGAATTTTATAAAGACCTTATTCAACATCATAACAGAGGGGTAATTATAAGTCTATATTTTTGAATGATAATATGTGAAAATTTGATTATCTTGGATGGGAGGTACAGCATGAACCTACAATCATTATTTTCTGAACCTATTATGTCACAGTCCACTCTGGGTGGCTTTGCTAGTGACGTGTTTCTAGTCATCACGGAAGCAGGGGAATACGTAGTTCGGTCATCCGGCGTAGATGAGACGGTTGATGCTCCTTTTGTATGGGCATGCAGCAATTTGTTCGGGAAACAATTAAGCGAGACGTTTGATATGGAAATGATTAATAAATATCTCTCGCGATTGACAAGCAATATCGCTATTCCCAGTGTACTTGGCAAGGCCGTGATCGATGGAAGACAAGTGATTTCGGTTGAAAAAATAAATGGAGTTCCATTGTCTTTTCAAAATAAATCCGCGATGCTGATGGAGGATTTCGGCAGATCGATTGCGGAGATTCATGCCCACAAAGTTATGGAATGGGGTTCTCTAAACGGTTCAGTCCGGCATGAATTAACTGATTTTCCTCAGAAGCTTGCAGATGCATTGAGGGTGTTGGCAGCACGTTATTACAAGGAAAATGCAGCAATCTATGAATCTCTTGATTACTACTGTTCATTAGCTGAAAATATGCCGGTACCGACGTATGCCTCATGCATCATGCTTGATATGGACCCGAGGCAGTTTTTATCAAATGGAGAACGTGTTAGCGCAATCGTTGATACAGAAGCGTATGTGCTTGGTCCTCGTGAAATGGATTTAATAGCGATTGAATGCTCGTTGGATGAAGCGGGAGCACATCATTTCCGCAAAGGTTATGCTGAAGTGCTTCCTTTCCCTGATTTATTACAGGTGCGTGAGTTGTACCGATATTTCTTTTGCTTGCTCGAAATTAAGGGGCCGGCCTTTGACTATCATAAATGGATGTCCTTTCCTCAACTATTCGGGAACTTTAGGAACGCAGAAGGGTCTTCTTAATTAGAGAGGTGATGAGGTGGAGCTCGAATATGTGAAGTATTTGGCAAAAGGATTTGAAACGGATGCCGTATTGATTGATTTGATGAATGCATATGGCAACGACGTTTGGAATTTTGCATTCTTTTTAATTCGGAATGCCGATGCGGCAGATGACATTTGTCAGGATGTTTTTTTGACAGTATATGAGAAGCTGCATACATTTCGAGGCGAAGCCAGTATGAAGAGCTGGCTGCTTGCCATTACACGAAACAAAACGTATAAGTACAAAAGAAGCGCCTATTTTTCTAAGGTCATTGTGATGGATTTCGTAACTAGAAGGGAAACATCCAGATCAGCGGAAGCGGAAGTTTTTGACCGGATGGAAACCAAATATATTTGGAACACCGTTATGAAGCTGCCGCTGCGCTACCGAGAAGTCCTCATACTGGAAATTCATTATCAATTATCGATGCAAGAAATGGCAAGTATGCTGCAACTAGCGGAAGGGACGGTTAAATCGAGGCTGCACCGCGCACGCAAAAAAATGGCAAGTTTACTGCAAAGTGATTCAAAAGGAGGAAACATCATATGAAGGAGCCAAAACAGTGGGAAGAAGCGCTTAGACGCTCCCCGTTTGTGAATCCTCGCTTCACTGAGCAATTGAGGGAGAAAATTGTTTTTAGGGCTAATGATAAAGCGAAGAAAAAGTTTCCTATCGCTCGTCTGGGAGCAGTGGGTGCAATCGCAGCCGTTCTTGTCTATATGCTGTTTGTCACAGATTTAAGCAAGCTGTTTACGAACCCTTCACAAATAATCGGAACAAATGGAAGCAACAGGGTAGAGGGGGCTCGAACGGAATATAGGAAGAACGGCCAAATGATATTTCAAGTATTTCCTGAAGAGAATGTGGTTGCAGGGGCAAAGCAAGGTTATGTTCTCCATTTCACGCAGCCCATTGCTGTTTTTCTAGGTAAAAACATTTCTATTGAAGGCTATCACGCACAATCGGGAAAACGGTTGACCGTTATGTCCCCTGTGACCATTACAGAGCCGAGCTCAGGGTATGAGACGTTGGAACGTTTTACAACCGGCTTTAGCCTGCCATTGGGCGGAACATGGACATTCGAGGTCAAGCTGAATGAACAATTTTACGGTGACTTTGTTTTGGCAGTGCAGGAGCCTTCGCCATGGGTAAAAACATCTACGTTCAAATTGCCTTATACAGGCAACGATGGAATGCCTCACAACTATGTGCTTGCTGGCGAGAAAGACAAGGTTGGATTTCTTGTAGGCCCTTATCAAAATGAGCAAGGATTGATCCTCGACGAGCAGCCGATTGTTGCGGGGAAAGGAAACAAGTATATGTGGTATTTCTGGGGGAGCAAGGAGGAGCTCACGGGCAGCTTTAACGTTATGGGCGTAAAAGAAGGCACCACGCAGGAGATTGAAGTTTTCTCTGCGCGCAGTGTGGGCTCTCCGCTGAATGGGGCAGACGCGGTCATTCCATCATCGATGGTACTGCCCGAAGCCGGCATGTGGCGGCTAAACGTATACATTCAAGATAAATTATTTAGCAGTATTACTATTCAGGTGGAATCGGCGAGCTGATATTCAWTATTTTAAAACGAGAAGGCTGCCATTAGGCAGCCTTTTTAGTAAACTATTTACATAAGAACGTATGTGCGGTAAATTATGGGTATGAGATCAATGCCAGAATGGAGTGCATGCATGAAAGCGTTCATAGAGATAGAAGGAGCAAGGCTGCATAACCTCAAGGATATCGATGTTCGTATTCCAAAAAATAAGCTGACAGTCATAACAGGCGTATCGGGAAGCGGCAAATCAAGTCTTGCTTTTGATACGTTATATGAAGAAGGAAAGCGGCGCTATCTATTGTTCTCGGGTACACAGTATATGGTTGATGCGGTGTCTTCTTTTGATAAAATAACGGGTTTGTCGCCTGCGGTAGCCATTGAGCAGCGTATCATCCGGCAATCCAATCCTAGAAGTACTGTAGGCACGCGGACAAAAATCGGAAATTTACTTGCCATTTTGTTTGCAACGTATGGCAAACGTGATCCTGCCTACAATGACGGGCTGCCGCTCTCCATGGAGTTGTTTCAGAGGAACTCGCCTAAGGGAATGTGTGTGAAGTGTCTTGGTACGGGAAGCCATCAGATGATTCAAGAAGAAACGATTCTTAATCCGGAAACACAAATCAAAAACGTATTTGATGGTTTTTTGGTCAAGCATCGTTTTCATAGAGGAAACTTCAAAAAGTTTTGTGAAATATACAAGATTGATATTAATGACAAAATCGGTGTTTTGCCGGAGGATGTTTTTCATTCCTTTAAGTATGGCTGCCGCAAGAGTGGATTTGCAGGTGCAGTTGTTGTTTTTACCGATATGATGAAACATATGGCTAGCAAAGTGAAGAGACATGGGGGCAAAGACAAAGAAGTGAATTTATGGGGGATTAATGCGGATTCGATCCCATGTCCCAAATGCAAAGGCACAGGACTTGGCCTTCAGGCGATTCATACCACAATTGGCAAGAAAACGATTAAAGAGCTCGAGGATATGTACATCAATGAACTGCTTGCGTTTTTGCAAAAGCAGCACGGCAATGTATCAAGCAAAAATTTGCTGGATGAAATGGTCATGAAACTTAAGTGTATGGTCGATGTAGGGCTTCATCATCTTTCTTTATCGCGTCCAGTTCCTACTCTCTCAGGGGGCGAAATCCAGCGTTTGTTTCTGGCGTCTTTTATTATTGCGGATATGGATTCTATTATTTTTATATTCGATGAGCCTACAATCGGATTGCATGAAGTAGAGAAGGAGATGCTGATAAGCATCATTCAAGGCTTAGTGGAGCGAGGAAATACAGTCGTTGCCGTAGAGCATGATCATAAATTTATGCAAGCTGCCGATTACATTGTCGATCTTGGACCCGAAGCGGGAGTTCATGGCGGAGAGCTTATTTTCAAAGGCAGCTACCTTGATTTTATGGCTTGTGATCGATCGCGAACAGCCCCTTATTTGAATGGCACCAAAACCTTGCATGTCAAAACACAATATAAGATAGCCGATCCAAGCAAAGCACTTAAGCTGGAGCATGCGAGTCTACATAATCTTCAGGATGTCTCCGTGACGATACCTCTTGGGCTGATGATAGGATTAGCAGGAGTATCGGGCAGCGGCAAATCCAGCCTAATCCAGCACACGCTTGTACCAAAGCTTAAGCAGTCACTCCAAAGCAAGTTTATATATGACAACGATGATACAGAGCTTGTGCTGCAAGACGAGGTGACGTTACTTGGATTCGAGCAGATTAAAAAATGTATAGTGGTGGACCAGAAGCCCATTGGAAGGAGCAAAACCTCTTGTCCAGCAACCTATACGGGCATATTTGATCGAATCCGAACTTTGTTYAGCAAAACACCCGATGCGGTGGAAAAAGGATATACAGCCAGCCTGTTTACCGTTAATTCTGAAGGAGGCTGTAGAGGCTGCAAGGGCGAAGGTTTTAAAAACCACTATGTTGGCTTCGGCAACTTCATAGAGGTAGAGTGCGATATGTGCGGGGCAACAGGATTTGTTGAAGAAGCTCTAAGTGTAAGGCTTGAGGGAAAAAACATTAAGGAAATTATGATGATGAGCGTCGCAGAGGCCAGCGTTTTTTTTGGAAATGAACAATCTATGGCATATGACAAAATGATATCGGCTACGCTCAGCACGCTTGAAAGTGTAGGTATGAGTTATATTACGCTCGGCCAGAAGACGCCATCTATTTCAGGCGGTGAAGCGCAGCGGATTAAGCTCGCCAAGGAGCTGTGCAGGCAAAGCGGGAAAGATAATGTTTATATTTTGGATGAACCGACGACTGGCCTTTCTTTCTCAGATACGGAGCGGCTGATGACATTGCTGCAGCAGCTCGCAGATGCTGGCAATACGATTATCATTACCGAGCATGATCCAGCTGTACTCGCCAATTGTGATTATATTATCGAAATGGGACCTGGCGGCGGAAGGGATGGGGGAGCTATTATTGCCGAGGGCATGCCGCTTGAACTAATGTCGAACCGTCATTCCATCATCGGGAAATATATAAAGCAGGTGTTGAAATGAGCTTTGAATGGCAGTTGTCCACTCCCGAGGCGGAGGGAATGGATGCTAAACTTCTAGAGCAGATAGATGATTATGTGAAGCAAAAGCGATATAGGCTCATAAACAGTGTGATCATTGTGAAAAACGGGAAACTGGTTTATGAACGTTACTTCAATAAGTGTAATGAAAATACGAGGCATTCCATTAAATCAGTATGGAAGAGTATTTTAGCCATCGCTGCAGGCATCTGTTTGGACAAAGGCTTGATTAATAATCTAGATGAACCGATAGGCAATTATTTGCCCGCCTTTGCTGGTCATAACCATCATTATCATAAGCTGATTACGATTCGGCATTTGCTAACGATGTCATCAGGCATTTACTGGAATGGCGGTGTTCATTACCATTGTCCGATGATGCAGCAAATGATGCGTACGAATGACTGGCTATCGCATATCGCTGATATTGACATGCACAGTGTTCCTGGCATGAATTTTCATTATAAGGAATGGGATGTTATGTTGTTATCAGCGGTCATAGGCAAAGCCTATGGTAGCACATCCTACGACCTCATTTATCATGAAATGTATAAACCGCTTGATATCGCCAGTGGAATTTGGCCAAGCAGTCCATGCGGTTTCTCCTATACGGTAATGAAGGGTGAAGAGCAATCGGATTTGTCTGCTAGAGATATGGCTAAGGTAGGTTTGCTGTTTTTAGGAGATGGCAGTGTTAATGGCAAACAAATTGTTTCTCCAGCGTTTGTGAAGCAAGCGATAACCCCATCCTATCCGTCCTATGGCTTTCTTTGGTGGCTAACTCAAGCTGGATATGGCTGTCGCGGATTTGGCGGGCAACAGGTGAATGTCATTCCTGAGCATCAATTTGTATCCGTCATACAAGCAACACCTACACCATCGAGTAAATCGTATCCGGATATTCATGAGCTGTTTCTTAGCCAAGCGATTAAATAAAAGCTGCTTATGATCTGAACATTAACGGAGGATAAACCTATGAATACGGTCATTTATATGGTTAGACATGCAGAATCGCCTTTTGAATTTGGACAAGAACGAACGCGCGGGCTTTCGGAGGAGGGTTTCTTAGAAGCAAAACGTATTGCAGAGGTGCTGGGCGATATCGATATTCATTTTATGGCATCCAGCTCCTACACGAGAGCGGTGCAGACGATTCAGGAGTTAGCTGAGCGGAAAGCGATGACGATTGTACAGTATGAAGAACTGGTGGAAAGAGCGATAAAGGGTTTGGATTATAAGGCTGCTTGGGACGTTCTGTATGAAGCGATAAGGAAATCTTTTATCGATATCGATTTTGCTTTGGAGGGCGGCGAAACGACTCGAAGCGTACAACAAAGAGCGATACCCGTCATAGAGAGAATACTTGAGGAGCACCGAGGTAAAAATATTGTTTTGGGTACACATGGCAATATAATGACGATCATTATGAACCATTATGATGATAGGTTTGGATTTGATTTTTGGGATACGACCTCGAAGCCGGATATTTATAAATTAACATTTAATCTGAATAAGCTGGAGCATGTGGAAAGGATATGGAAATAACCAACATTACTAATATTTCATTATAGGAGGTTGATGTTATGAGAGAAATTATATTAACAGATAAAGCTCAACAGCCAGAAGGAATGCCTTACTCACAAGCTGTCAAAGTCGGAAATACGGTTTATGTAGCTGGTCAGGGACCTTTCGATCCTATAAGCGGGCTGTGTGAAGACAGCACATTAGAATATCAGGCAAGAAGGACATTGGACAACTTGAAAGCGATCCTTGAAGAAGCAGGAGCGCAAATGACAGATGTCGTCAAAGTAACCGTGTTTCTCGGAGCAGGGGCTGATTTTAATGAGTTCAACATCTATTACAAAGAGTATTTTTCTGCTCCGTATCCAGCAAGAGCAATTACCGGCGTGAACTCGGATATTTTAGTGCAAATCGACGCTATTGCAATCATCGAGTAAATAGGCTGGCGACTTAAGTAAGGCGACGAGAATCCTTTAAAACCAATGGTCATCCTGCAAAGGATGGCCTTTTTGTATGCTATCAATCCAAAATGTGCGTTCATTAAATATATAGGATCGTGTAATATAATTTTGCAACAGACCAGATATTTAGTGTTATACTCGCTATTAAATTGACAACTAATGCGGAAATTCATCAGTAACTGAGTGAAAGCGACCGCATGAAGATGGAGCGTGAGCGGATTGAAAATACTAATTGTAGACGATGAGCCAAGGCATCTCAGAGGAATGGCTAAATTAGTTAGTGCGATGCGGCCAAAAGCTGAAATATTAGTAGCGAAGGATGGGGCAGCTGCTATCGCTATCATTCAACAGAATCAACCGCAAATTGTAATGACGGATATCCAGATGCCTAATATGGATGGATTGACTTTATTGAAATGGCTTGAGGATAAGGAACATCGACCGAAGGTAGTTATGGTATCGGCTTATAATTTATTTGAATATGCGCAAACCGCGCTGCGTCATGGCGCTTATGACTACTTATTGAAGCCGATTGATATAGACAAAGTGGAGGATATCTTGGGGCGGCTTGATGCACAATTAGCGGCAGAGTCTATGCAAAGTGAGGCTTCCGAAAAACTGCAGCATCGGCTTAAGCTCACCTCCTCTGCCTACCAAAACAATCTGCTTTTGTCATGGTTAAGCGGCAATCTATCGGCAGTTGAGCAAGTGGAGCTTGAAGCACTCGATATTGTGCAAGGAAGCGGTACAGTTATATTTTCTGAACTCACCATTCGGCTTGAGGAGGATAAGAGCCTCTATACGCCTGCGTTGCTGCAGCAGCTGGAGCATTTGGGGTCCTGCTACGGTCAAGCCAGTACCTTCTCCATCAATACGCTTCGTGAAGATGCATTCCAAGCAATTACTATTGTGCGTACGCCGAGCCCATTCCTTAGACGCGATGAGATTCGATTGGCATTTAGCGAACTAAACAAGGAGTGGCTGCTGTATGGCCGGCTTGTTCATGGCATGGGGACGAGCTGTTTATCATTAGTAGAGCAGCTGCCGCATGCTTACCGAACGGCTCAAACTGCATGTGAGTATAATTTCCATGATTGCTGGCAAGGAGTCCTATTTTATGATGAGCTGAACCACTCCAGCAAGTCCTTTCACTTAGATGGGGAGCGGCTTTTTGAAGCGTTGCAGGATAATGATCCAATGGCTGCCATCATGCTATGCCGATCTGCCTTTCAAGAACTGGCAGGCGAGGGCCACACTGAGCCGCAGCTTATTAAAGAGTGTGCCTCACTCACCCTTATGAAGCTTAAAAGCCGAACAAGAGATGTTGTCGAAAGAAACTTTGGAAGCGTCCTCACGAATACGGTCGTAACGGAAATACCTGCATGCGATAGTTATGGCGAGCTGCTGGCGCTCATGGAGTCTCAAATTCGTGAGCTGCACCAAGCATTACGGAACATGAAGCAAGGGAAAAACGAGATTATTATGGAGCAGTGCTTGAGCTGGATACAAGAGAATTATATGGAGGATTTGACACTAGAGATGGCAGCTGAACAGTTTGCCTTTAATTCGTCTTATTTCAGTACATTGATTAAAAGCCGTACCGGAAAGTCTTTTTCTGACCATATCACCGAGGCACGAATGCGACGGGCGAAACAATTGCTCAGAGATGGCCATTTGAAAATATATGATATAGCTGCGCAATGCGGCTATCGCGATACGAAGTATTTTTGCCGAGTGTTCAAGAAGCAGAATGGCCTATCACCGGAAGCTTATAAGCACAATTCCCTTACAACGAATAGAGACGAGATATGAATATGACATTTCGATCACGGTTGTTCATCAGCTATATCATTCTAATTGCTTTGCCGTTCCTTGTGTTAAGCACTTTATTTTATCGTACAAGCCTCAAGGTTGTGACGGAGCAAGCGCAAAAAAATGTTTATGAGATCGTCAAAAAAAATAATGAAGTCATCGATACGAAGCTCAAAGTTGTCGATCAGAACAGTTTGGCCTTGTTCGTAGACAAGGATCTGTTTCAAATTTTCAGTCAGCTGAATCCAGCAAAGGCTGAGGAGCTGCTTGCAGCGGACCGGCGCGTATCTACTATTCTCAGCAAATACTTTTCACAAAACGACGATGTTTACGCCTATCAGCTTTGGACTTCTTACTTCACCTTCGGCAATTCACAAAACATGCCGCAAGGCGATCCTACACTTTCAAATATTTACAAGCAAGCTGTGCATGCGGGTGGAAAAATGATTTGGTATCCTACCTATGATTTTACGGAGATGTTTGATCAGTCTTATCTTTCCAAGAGCATGATCGATTATCGCTATTTATATTCAGCCACGCGTTTGCTCAATTTCTCACATATGGAAGACAGTACATTAATTAAGCTGAATCCGAATGTGGAGCGTCCAGTGCTTACGATAAGCTTCAAATCGACCGTACTGGATGCCCTGTTTGAGAAGAGCATACCAGTCGGTTCCCGCTATATGGTGTTAGATTTGAACGACATGGTAGTTGCCGGCAGTGATGTGTCGCAAGTGACAAAAAGCTTCAACGAGAATTGGGTGGATTCATTCCGCATGACGGGAAGCGGTACTCAGCGAATGAAGCTGAACGGCGAGAATATGATCATATGCTTTGACCGCTCAACCGTAACCGGATGGTTGTCGATCGTAATAACGCCGGAGTCTGCATTGGTAAGCAACCTTGTGCCTGTTATTCGAACCTCAACGATTGTGTTGGCTGCTATATTGAGCGGAATTGCATTTTTATTTGCCTATTTTATATTAAGCCGCATCACAGGTCCGATTAAGAAGCTGCTCGGAGCGATGAGATCCGTTGGCGAAGGTGATTTTCAAACCCGCGTGGAAGTCAGCACGAATGACGAATTCGGCATCTTGATGCAGCGATTTAACCGGATGAATGATCGGATTCACCTGCTCGTCAAAGAAAACTATGAGATTAAGCTAAAGGAAAAGGAAGCAGAAATTCACGCGCTCAATATGCAGATGAATCCTCATTTTCTGTATAACACGCTCAATATTATGAATTGGACAGCGATTGAAAATAATCAGAAGGAGCTAAGCAAGATGCTCGTCTGTTTGTCCAATATGCTGCATTATACTTCTCGTAAGGAATGGGGCGCCGTTCATCTGTCAGAGGAAATCGAATGGATGAAAAACTACTTTTATATTATGTCTGCGCGGTTCGAAGGCAAGTTTACCGTTAACTATGAAATTGATCCGATCCTTTATGATCATAAGCTGCCTAGGCTGCTGTTTCAGCCGTTTGTTGAGAATGCTATTTTGCACGGGTTTAATCAGATGGAAGAGGGAGGAGTTATCCTCATTCGCGGCTGGGCAGACGAGGGTACACGTTTTTTTGAAATCAAGGATAATGGTCGAGGGATTAGCGAAGAGATGATCAAGGTGATTATGTACAAACAATCTTCCTCGGTCGGCATTAAAAATACGATCTCCCGTTTACAGATGTCATACGGTGATGAATACGGGATCGAGATACAGTCCGTGCCAGGATCTGGTACCAGCATTCTGATAAGACTTCCGCTAGATACCTAATAATAGTCCACCATTCCAATAATACTCGGGTTTTGAAAGCGTTATCTATCGATTACAATAAAACCATCATAGACTGCAGCTATGAGCCAATGAGATGGATAAATGAAAGGGGCTCGTTACGAATATGAGAAGACAATGGAAATCGGTTTCCGTTCTCTTGGTTGTGCTGCTTATGGCAATCAGCTTATTATCGGCTTGCACGAAGTCTGATTCGGGTAACAAAAATTCTCAGGCTGGGGCAACGAATGGCTCAAGCAACACCGAAAATACAGGCAGCGGTGAAAATGTATCCAAAGATCCGATCAAACTGCGTCTTACCGCTTGGGGCGCACCTGATGAGATCGCAGCATTTAAGAAAGCAGTCGCTAGTTTTGAGGCTAAGCATACCAATATTAAGGTTGATTTCCAAGCCATTTCAGCGGATTACGATACGAAATTAACGACCATGGTAGCTGGCAACGATGAGCCGGATATTGCCATGATGGAGTCCAGCACGATCGCTTTTCCTTTAGCGGAAGAAGGAAAGTTCGTCAACCTTCAGGATTTCCTTGATAAGGATACGGAGTTGACTGTGGATAGGCTCGTTCCTAACATTATGTATTCCTCGGAGCCTGGCAATGTAGTCGGTATTGCGCCTGGACCAGAATCTTTTGCTTTATTTTATAACGAAGATGTATTTAAGGATGCAGGCTTAACACCTCCGCCAGCCAAAGCTTCTGAAGCGTGGACATGGGATCAGTTCGTAGAGGTTTCGAAGAAACTTACGATTGACAACAAAGGCAAGAATGCGACAGAAGAAGGCTTTGATCCTAAAAATATTAAACAATTCGGAGTCAACGTACCAACTTGGTGGGGCGCATACAGCAACTTCATCTATTCAAATGGCGGAGACTTCTTGTCTGAGGACGGCAAAACCTTTGCTCTGAACCAGCCTGAAGCTGTTGAAGCTATTCAGAAGATTTCCGATCTTATTAATGTTCATCATGTAGCGCCGTCACCTGTTCAAGCGAAAAATATACCAGGCACCAACGTTGCGCTGCAAACCAAAAAAGTAGCGATGGCATTTGATGGTCAATGGGCAAGCACAAGCTTGGCACAATCCAAATTTAATTTTAACGTTGGCGTGCTTCCCGTGATGAAACAGCCGATGACGACTGTCGTTTCTGGCATGTTCTCGATGTTTAAATCAACGAAACATCCGGAGGAAGCATGGGAGCTCTTGAAGGCGCTGATTGATCCAGAAGCTTCAATCGAGCTGCTAACTGCCGGCACTTGGATGCCATCTCATAAAGAGTGGTACACGGATGAATCTTACCTAACCAGATGGACTGAAAACCTGCCTTCTCGCCCATCGGGCTACAAGGATGCGGTCGTTGAGATGGTATTGAGCAACAGCCATGCAACACCAACCGCTTATGTGAAAAACTTTAATAAAATTATGGATATCGTTAATCCAGCACTCGATAAAGTTTGGTTAGGCCAGCAAACCGCTCAAGAGGCAATGGATTCTATCGCTGCGAAAGCGCAAGCACAGGTTCAAGGACGTCGTGACGTACAATAACCAATTAAAGAAAGAACTATAGTCAGATTGACGGCGTTCTTCCTGAAGACCGCCGTCTTCTTAGGATAGGAGGCAAGTATGGGCATGGATATTCCTGCGCAAACCATTCCAGCAGTCAGTAAAAAAAGTCGCATAAGAGAGCGTAAGGCGTTATTCTACGGGTTATTGTTTACAGCTCCTGCCATACTAGGCTTCATCATATTTACGCTCGGTCCTATGATTGCTAGTTTGGTGCTCAGTTTAACTGATTATAGCGTGTTCAAAGATACAACCTCATTTATTGGTTTCGATAATTACGCCAAGCTGTTCTCAGGTGAAGATGATTTATTTTATAAATCACTAGGCGTTACCTTCTATTTTGTTATTCTGCGGGTACCTGCTGTCATCATCATCTCTTTTCTGCTGGCGCTGCTCCTTAATATGAATGTAAAGGGTAGATCGTTGTTCCGCACCATTATTTATTTGCCAAGTATCGTTCCAGCGGTTGCATCGTCCATGATATGGCTGTGGCTGCTAAATCCAGACCTTGGTTTAGTTAATACGGTGCTCGCATGGCTTCATTTGCCGACAAGCAACTGGTTGTTTGGCGAGAGCAGTGTTATTCCATCTGTTGTCTTAACGACGCTTTGGGGAATAGGCGGCACGGTCATTATTTTTCTAGCAGGGCTTTCGGGTATTCCGAAGCAGTATTATGAAGCCATAGATGTCGATGGCGGAGGATGGATGCATAAGCTGCGCCATATTACGATCCCGATGGTAACGCCAACAATCTTCTTTAATACAATCATGACGATTATCGGTTCTTTCCAGGTGTTTAGCGAAGCCTACATTTTGACACAGGGCGGGCCGAATAATAAAAGTTTATTTTTCGTGTTTTATTTGTGGAGTACAGCATTCCGTGATACAGAGATGGGTTATGCATCTGCCCTGGCATGGATTCTATTTATCATTATTTTGTTCTTTACGTTTATCGTATTCAAAACCTCGAAATCTTGGGTTTACTACGAGGGGGAAAAATCATGAGAGAGTCCAAACTCAAGCTGACAGCAGGTTATGCGGCCCTAATTATTATTTCAGTTATGTTTATCATTCCGTTCGTTTGGCTGATTCGAAGCTCAGTGATGGATTTGTCGCAAATTTTCGTTATGCCGCCGGAATGGATTCCAAATCCTTTTAAATGGGATAACTACGAGAGAGCGCTTACTGTGCTGCCTTTCGGACAATTTTTCAAAAATACGCTTATTATTGTGTTCAGCGTTATTATCGGAACTGTGCTGACGAGTACGATCGCAGCCTTTGGTTTCTCTCGTATTCAGTGGAAGGGCAGAGACACGATTTTTGCAATCCTCATGACCAGCATGATGCTGCCTGCTGCGGTTACGCTAATTCCTAGCTTTCTCGGATGGAAAACGCTGGGCTTCTATGATACGTTCTATCCGCTTATCGTTCCTGCGTTCTTTGGCGGAGGTATCTTTAATATATTCCTGCTTCGCCAATTCTACATGACGATTCCGCGTGACTTTGACGAGGCTGCTTTTGTTGACGGGGCTAATTATTTTCAAATTTACTGGCGTATTCTTATGCCGCTTAGCCGTTCGGCTGTTATCGTCGTTGCGCTATTTACCTTCTTAGGTTCATGGAATGACTTCATGGGGCCGCTTATCTATTTGAAGAGTGACAGCCGCTTTACGCTAGCACTTGGCTTGCAAATGTTTCAAGGCAGCTATACAGCGCAATGGGATTTGCTCATGGCGGCTTCAGCAACTGTCGTTATGCCCTGCGTGCTCGTATTTTTAATCGGCCAGCGTTATTTTCTGGAAGGCATTACGTTAACGGGATTGAAAGGATAACAATTAGCGATGAAAGGATGGTTAGACATGACATTAACTGAAACGAAGGCGATAAAAGGCTGGCAAAACGTGCCTTTTACGAAAGTTGAGATCGATGATGCTTTCTGGAGGCCGCGGCTGGAGGTTCTCAAAAATATTACGATGAAGGCATGTTTAGACAAATGCGAGGAGACAGGCCGAATTGACAATTTTGCAATAGCAGGCGGACTGCTGGAAGGCAAATTTGAAGGGATGTATTATAACGACTCCGATGTGTATAAGGTGCTTGAAGGTGCCGCTTATGCCCTTATGACGGATCGTGATCCAGTACTGGAAGCAGAGATTGATCGGATTATCGATCTCATAGCTGCGGCGCAGGAGGCAGATGGATATTTAAGTACGTATTACACGCTTGAAGCGCCTGAACTCAAATGGTCGGATATGGAAAAACACGAGATGTATAATGGCGGCCATCTAATTGAAGCAGCGGTTGCTTATTTCGAAGCGACAGGCAAGCGGAAGCTGCTGGATGTAGCATGCAAATTGGCTGATCATTATGATCGCGTATTTGGCCCTGGCAAGCGGCACTGGGTGGAGGGGCATGAGGAGATTGAGCTTGCGCTTGTGAAGCTTTACCGCACGACCAGCGAGAATCGTTATTGGAAGCTGGCGCTTTGGCTGCTGGAAGAACGTGGCCATGGTCATGGTAAAGGCGCCATTTGGGACAAAGAGGAATGGGGCCCTGCGTACTGCCAGGATGATGTACCTGTTCGAGATATCGAGAAGGTAACAGGACACGCTGTACGAGCGATGTATTTGTACACCGCGATGGCTGATGTCGTGCATGCATCCGGTGATCCGACGTATATTGATGCGCTGCACCGCGTTTGGTCGCATACGGTTGAAAGGAATATGTATGTGACAGGCGGCATCGGGCCATCTCAGCATAATGAAGGCTTTACACATGATTACGATCTACCGAATGAATCGGCTTACTGCGAGACCTGTGCGGCGATCGCTATGGTTTTTTGGAATCACCGGATGAACTTGTTGTTTGGCGATGCCAAATATGCCGATGTTGTAGAACGTGAGATGTACAATGGCGCTTTAGCCGGAATCTCGTTGTCTGGCGACAAATTTTTTTACGTCAATCCGCTTGCATCAAAGGGCGAGCATCACCGCGTGGATTGGTTTGGCACTTCTTGCTGCCCGACTAACCTGGTTAGATTTTTACCATCCATTGGACAATATGCTTATGCTGCTACGGATGCTGGAGTAGTCGTCAATCAATACATGAACGGAGAAACTGCTTTGGAAATTAAGAGCGGGACAACCGTCAAACTTAGGCAGGCAACCGCGTATCCTTGGGATGGAAAAATCGAAGTTGCGGTAAGCTTGGATCGAGCGGAAACGTTCGAGATCCGGCTTCGTGTTCCTGGCTGGTGCAGAGGATATAAGCTATCGCTTCCAGGGGAGCAGCTGGAGCCATCGGAAGGAAAGATCGAAAATGGTTATCTCGTACTGAATCGCTGCTGGACGCCGGGAGACTCCATTGTATTAGAGCTGGATATGCCGGTTGAAGTTATTCGGTCACGGCCGGAGGTGGAGGCTAACATTGGAAGAATTGCTCTGCAGCGCGGACCTATTGTGTACTGCATGGAGCAGATTGATAATACGGAGCTATCCTATGATGAGTTTTCTATTGCAGCACATGACCCGCTTTTCATTGAGCACCGAGCAGAATGGCTTGGCGGCGTGACTGTTCTCAAAGGAAAAGTGGCTGAAGGCAGCGCTTGTTTATTTGTTCCTTATTATGCTTGGGATAACCGAGATGCGGGCTTCATGCAGGTATGGATTCGTGAAAAGGAAGATCGCCACTTATATCGTTATTAAGCAGAATGCTTTAGAATAAAATAGATAGATAAGCAAAAACCCGAGAGACAAGACGCTTTTTTATAAAGTGTCTATCTTTCGGTTTTTTGTTCAGGAAGCAGTTAAAGGGAGACATAATAAATGAATGTCGTAATCGCAACATTAGAAGATATAAATGGTTGGTTAGAGCTGGCTGCCGAGGTGGAGTACCTCTTTGGCCCAATGGTGGATGATCCAAACTTTGTTCTGGCACTAGAGAGAAATATCCATCAAAATCGCGCGTTCTGCGTGCGGGAAAATGATGGTTCGCCAGGGTGCAGCCTGTTAGGGGGACTATTGCTTTCTACATCTAATGCCCCAAGCTACAAAATCGGCTGGTTGTCTGTCTCCGCTAAAGCAAGAAATAAAGGCGTGGCATCGGCATTGCTGAATCATGTTCTAACGCTTGTTGATGTTCCTTCAGAAATAACAGTCACAACATTTGGCGATGATATTCCAGATGGGATGCCTGCACGGCGCCTTTATGAGAGATTTGGTTTCATTCCCTTGGAGGAATCGATTCCAAACGGTCCCGAAGGCGGTTCAAGGCAAAAGTTCCAATTGACGATTGCTCATCGGTAATGATGATTTCTTTAGTTGTCTAACCGTTATTACAAATCGTTGTGTACCGTTTTACCTGGATAAAACATAGCGCTCTCTACTTTCTCGTTTTCTTTCGCAGAGATGGAAGCTGCTATTAATTTAAATACTTTAGTTTTACTCCCCAAGGATGATTCATATTTTTCCAAATGCGATTTTGACAACGGTTGTTTATAGTAGCCAGGCACATATTTGTCCAGCATGCTTTGCATAGCTTTTGCAGCCTCATCTATTTCATTAACAAACTGTATTTGCCCAGAAATCATAACGCTCATATAAGAGGTATCGGTATGAGCAGGTACGGGATCAGTTAATGTTCCATATTCTTCGCTTACGGTAAAACAAGCTTCTGGATTTTGCTCGATATAGGAGATTTTCCGCCCTTCAGCAGCACCGTGAAAGTAAACAGTGTCGTTCAGCCAAGTGAAGTTTAACGGAACAACGTAAGGGATTCCATCGGCAGATAGGCCAAGGAATCCCGTTTTTGCGTTTAACAAAAAAGATTGAATTTTACCCTGATCAGTACACTCTCTTTTCTGTAATCTTACGGGAAACATAGTTAGGCACACCCTTTGTCTTTATGATAATGTAATAGTAATGAACAATTGTCCCTGTGAAAAGGGGCAGATTCCGAATATTTCATGGGGTCAGGTGCTGCATATGATAGAGATTACTCCTTTACTCGATAAGCAGGGAAAACATTCTTTATACTCGCAGCTGTATACGTATATTAAGGATCAAATTGAATCTGGATTAATGGCTGAAGGTACTAAGCTTCCATCGATTCGTGAGTTGGCGCACTATTTGAAGATTAGCAAAAACACTGTAGAAGCTGCTTATCAGCAGCTGCTTGCAGAAGGGTATGTGGATAGTAAAAGCCGTAATGGGTTAAGAGTGCTGCCGCTAGAGGAAGTGAATACCAATCGAGATTCAATTCAAGTAAGCTCCACTAAGGATATTAATTGGAAAAGGTATCGGTATGATTTTAACTATGGTGATATTGAATGGCATCGTTTCCCGATGAAGATATGGAAGAAATGTTTGTCGGATGGTTTAAATGGAGACCCTTATCGAATATTGGGTTATGGACATCCACAAGGAGAAGAGGAGCTTAGGGAAGAAATTGCAAAATACGTATTTCAATCTCGGGGAGTATCGTGCAGCCCGAATCAAATTATCATTTGTTCAGGAACACAACATGCCGTAAGCATGTTATTGCAGTTTTTGTCTCTAGGGGGGCAAAACATAGCTATGGAAGAACCCGGCTATAATGGCGTTAGAACGATTTTCAAAAATCATGGCTGCGAAATTACGCCCATTTCGGTCGATTCTGATGGCTTGAACATAGAAGAGCTGCAATCAAGCAATGTCAATGCAGTGTATGTGACACCATCACATCAATTTCCATTAGGCATGGTGATGTCAGTACAGAAACGAATGAAGCTGCTCCAGTGGGCAAACCAAAACGACGCTGTCATTATCGAGGATGATTACGATAGTGAGTTCCGATATGTTGGCCAGCCGATTCCCTCTCTTAAAGCATTGGACTCAGGAGAACGTGTCGTTTATTTGGGGACATTTTCGAAATCATTTTTGCCTGCGGCCCGATTAAGCTATATCGTCTTGCCAACAAACATGCTAGAAAAGCGGGATGAGATATTTTCCGTTTACAGTCAGCCTGCATCACCTATCATTCAGCAGGCCGTGTTTTTGTTTATGAATCGCGGACATTTTGCTGGGCATATACGCAAAATGAGAAGACTTTATCAAGCGAAGCATAAAGCTTTAGTTGCTGCGATTTCACTGTATATGGGTGATCGTGTACGTGTCATTGGGAGCAAATCAGGACTGCATTTGCTGCTTGATGTTAAGGACAGAGAAAGCGGCCAGCTGATCGAACGGGCAGCAGAAAATGGGGTTAAGGTGTATTCTCCGAATGTACATTGGATGGATAGTGAGCGCTGTCCGGCATCATTTGTATGGCTTGGATTTGGCGGAATGAGCGAGGATGATATTGAAGAAGGCATTCGTCTGCTAAGCCATGCTTGGTTTGGCTCAACATAGGAGATTTACTCTAATTGCATGTGCTATAATTTTACTAAAAATACAAGATTACACTAACAATCATTGAAATAAGAAAGGCGTGATTAGTAGAATGGCTCAGGTCAAAGTTTTTGGACTTAAGGATCAATTAAATCCGATAAAACAACAATTATCAGAAGTTATTCATTCCTGTGTAGTGGATGTATTTAAGATGCCGCTCGATAAGAAGTTTCATCGTTTTTTCGCAATGGAGAAAGAAGATTTTTATTACGCTCCTGGACGGACCGAGGCGTATACGATTATCGAAATAAGCGTATTTGAAGGTCGTTCCATCGATTCCAAAAAACAGCTTATTCGTTCGCTCTTTGATCACATTCAAGCACAATTGCATATTTCTCCTGAAGATATCGAAATAACAATTTTTGAAACTCCAAAATATAACTGGGGCATTCGCGGCCTGCCAGGGGATGAACTGCAGCTCTCCTATAATGTTAATGTGTAGTGCAGAGAGAGCCCAATGATAATAGGTCGATGAGTCCAAAGCAAAGGGGTCATCGGCTTTTTTTGTATAGTAATCATACACTTAGCGAGGCGCGAGGATATGATTAGTTTCACAAAGGAACAAGATGGATAGATGCAACTAATATCTCCCAATTACGTCTTTAACATTGCATTAATTTAATTGGGGGGCATTAAAATGAAACGTTTATGCTCAGTTTTACTCCTATTTGCAGTTATCGCAAGTGGTTGCAGCAAGGGGACGAGTGCAGAGATAAACACTGTTGATCAGTATCAACCAACAAATGATATCGTTATAAAATCAAACAATATGCCTAAAGAAATGCCAAGTGATTTTGATTTCATGGTGCGTTACGGATACAGCGAAGTGAACAAAAACGAAATTAATACTTTTCTAGATACAGCTACAAAGGATTTAGTAATGAACGGGACTGCGTCTGCAAAAATTGCGTTTACGACAGAAGAGATGCGCAGCATTTATGAGAAAATGAGAGAAATAAATATAATGGGAACAAAAAACTTAAAGCCTGCTGCTATAGGGTGTGAACGGACTCCTTACGGGGAAGACAGCTGGGAAGTTAGTATAAACGGGGAATCAAAGACATTTACTTGGACCGAGAAATATTGCGAGTTAACAAAGGATGCAAAACAATTGCTGGAACTGCGACAGTTCATTCATCAAATCGTTGCAGGGAAGGAAGCCTATCAGAAACTGCCAGAAGCAGAAGGCGGATATGACTGAAGGATAGAGAGAATGAACTTGAATAAAGTAGGTGGACTCGCATGTGTGCATTCGTGCAAAAAAGATTTATTGTACAGAAGCTTGGATTTAGAAAAAGAGAATTACAAACAAATCTTTTCTATGTTATGGAGAATGTACGCGTAGAACTATAATCATAAAAAGAAGGAAAATGTGCAAGTTTTCAAGCTATTGGAGCCGAACAGCAATAAACTAGTCGTGGTAAATGATAATACGGATATAGATTGTATTCGGATGGGGGAAATAATACATTCAGCTTTATAAAAAAGCAGGATATGAGATATTCCAAACAAAATTAATCAATGCTCAATTAAGTTTGGTTTTTATGGAAAAACGATAAATGGGACAAAAAGCATGGTTGTTTAATTGTAATGAATACGATCTTGACGAGTTAGCGAAATATCGTTATACTCATTAAGCGTAATGATTACTATTAATTGAGTGCGCTTTTTATTTGCTATATAATCGTAATAATTACGTTTAAACGAAAGCTTAAATTAACCGGAGGTGCCAATGATGACTGTTAAAAAACTGCCTGTAACTGTATTGAGCGGATATTTGGGCGCTGGCAAGACGACGATTATGAATCATATCCTACATAATCGCGATGGCTTGAAAGTCGCTGTTATTGTAAATGATTTAAGTGAATTGAATATAGACGCTAGTCTTATTAAAGATGGGGGCGGCTTGTCACGGACAGAAGAAAAGCTTGTCGAAATGTCCAATGGCTGTATTTGCTGCACGCTTAGGGAAGATTTGCTTAAGGAAGTAGAGAGCTTGGCGAAAGAAAATCGCTTTGATTATATTCTGATTGAATCAACGGGTGTTGGTGAGCCAGTTCCCGTAGCTCAGACCTTCTCCTATATCGATGAAGAGCAAGGAATTGATTTAACACAATATTGCAGGCTGGATTGTATGGTAACGGTCGTTGATGCTTATCGCTTCTGGCATGATTATGCATCAGGCGAAACATTGCTTGATCGCAGTCAAGCCGTTGGAGAAGACGATACACGCGAGGTAGTTGATTTGTTGATAGATCAGATCGAGTTTTGCGATGTGCTAATTTTGAACAAATGCGATCTTGTTGATGATGAGGATTTGGCGGAGCTTGAAGGGGTGCTCCGGACCATGCAGCCGCGCGCCAAATTTATTCGAACTTCCAAAGGCGAAGTTAATCCGAAAGAAATTTTGAATACGTCGTTATTTAATTTTGACGAAGCTAGTCGTTCAGCAGGGTGGATAAAGGAATTGGAAGCTCCATCACATACACCTGAAACGGAAGAGTACGGCATATCCTCCTTCGTATACGAACGTGCGAAGCCATTTCATCCGCAGCGTCTTAAAGCTTGGATGGAGCGCTGGCCAGAGGAAGTCGTTCGGGCCAAAGGTATCGTATGGCTGGCGACTCGCAACAACTATGCACAAAGCTTGAGCCAAGCAGGGCCTTCCATACAGTTTGGACCAGCTGGTCTGTGGGCTGCTGCATTGCCGGATGCGGAACGAGAAGAATTATTGCTCGAAGACCCGGAGCTGGCAAACGTATGGCACGAGGAATATGGTGATCGTGTTAACAAGTTTGTACTTATCGGCATTGCGATGAATCGTAAGCAGCTGACCGAATCGCTCGACCGCTGCTTGCTGAGAGACGAGGAGCTGCCGCTCGACTGGAACGTTTTTCTTGATGAATTTCCGAATGCAATGAATGATCAGATGAACTCAGCGATTCAATAACGGCAAGAAGCTTAATAGAATAGGAGAATTAAAGTGATATCCTTATTTAAAACGAGGAAACGGTATATTTCTTTGCTGGCGTCAGTCTTGCTATGTACGGCAATGCTTGCTGCATGCGGAAAAAATGAAAATCAAATGGTTTCGGTGAAAGGAGAAGGGGGAGAAGCCATAAAACAGATTACGGTCATACGCAATTTTAAAACAGCAAGCTTAGACCCGCATAACAGCTGGGAAACGCTGCGTGCCGGAATTGTGGAGACGCTCGTTCGTATGGATGAAAAGTTAGAGTTAAAGGCTTGGCTTGCTACAAAATGGGAAGCGATCGACGATGTAACCTGGTTGTTTACCATTCGTGAAGGGGTTACGTTTCAAGATGGTACACCACTGGATGCGGCGGCGGTAAAAGCTTCTTTTGAGCGAGGCATCGCTGCGAGTCAGGTGCTTGCAGGCTCTTTAAAGATTGAGGCGATGGAGGCGGACGGAAACGAACTAAAAATCATAACGAGCGAGCCACATCCTTCCTTGCCTTCAGAGCTGGTAAATCCGTACGCATCGGTTATAAGTGTAGCGGCGGAAGAGGGGTTGGGGACAGAAGCTTTTAATCTTGCGCCAGTGGGGACTGGGCCTTTCCAAGTGGTGAAATTTACACCGAACATTGAAGTGGAATTAAAGCGTTACGACGGCTATTGGGACGGCAAAGCGAAAGTGAACAGCGTGGTATATAAATTTAACGAGGATAGCAACGTGCGAGCGCTCGCTTTGCAATCGAATGAAGCGGATATCGTCTATTCGGTACCTGCTGAGACTGTTTCCAGTATCGAGAAGGATAACAATCTTCACGTAGAATCTATTGCTGGATTACGGGTTCATTTCTTGTTATACAACCAACAAAAGCCTTTAATGCAAAATATTAAGGTTCGCAAAGCGATCGATCTGCTGCTTAATCGCGAAAGTGTAGCACGCGATATCATGCTGGGAAATGGGACACCCGCGAACGGCCCATTCAACTCCAGCCTGCCTTTTGGCAGTAAAGAGGCAGTTAGGGAGGCGGATTCTGCTGCAGCGCAGAAGCTGCTTATGGAAGCGGGGTTTACGCTAAACCGTGCCGGCAAAATGGAGAGCGACGGTAAGGAGCTTAACCTTGAGCTGGCAACGTACAGCGCTCGTCCAGAGCTTTCGTTAATTGCTCAGCTGCTGCAGTCCGATGCGGCAAAAATAGGGATCAACATCCATATTTCAACCGTAGAAAATGCAGATACGTATATTCGTGAAAATAAACAGTGGGACATCGTTACATATAGTAATTTGTCGGCTCCGCGCGGCGACGGCGGCTATTTTTTGAACGCGGCGCTCATGCCGGGCGGATCGTTGAATGGTACTCACTATGAGAACAGTTCCATTATCGAAGCTGTGAACAAGCTGAACGCAACGAATGATTTAGCAAGCAGAGCCCATTTTACACAAGAGGCAGTAAAGGTTGTGATGGACGAAGTGATACATTCCTATATCGTCTATCCAAATCTCATCGTTGGCGTCAATAACCGTGTTACAGGCTGGAAACCTGGTCCTGAGGAGTACTACATTATTACAAACCAGCTGGATGTGAAGTAATGCTGTATATGGTCAAAAAACGTGCGCTGCAGCTCGTATTCGTGCTCTTTTTTTTATCCTTACTAACTTTTATATTGATGAAGCTGGCACCGGGCGATCCTGTTCTCTTGATGCTTGAAGCGGATACCGTAACGGTAACGCAAGACGATGAAGAGGAGCTGCGCAAGGAGCTTGGTTTCGACAAGCCGGTTATTTTGCAATATGGCATGTGGCTGCTGCAATTAGTGCAATTAGATTTGGGTTATTCCTATATGAAAGGAAAGCCGGTGCTTGATGAAATTTTGTACCGGCTTCCTTCAACTCTACAGCTTACTGCAGGCGGTTTATTTTTTATGGTGCTTATTGCGGTTCCGCTTGGAATATGGTCTGCAAAATATCAAGGAAAACTGCCAGATCACTTTAGCCGAATCTTTTCGTTAATCGGTGCTTCGATGCCGTTATTTTGGCTGGGACTTCTACTTATCTACTTGTTTGCTAACAAGCTGCACTGGCTGCCGATGCTGGGCAAGGGCAGCATACTGCATATGATTCTTCCTTCACTTACGTTAGGAATTGGTTTAGCTGCGCAATATTCACGTTTACTGCGCGCTGGTCTTTTGGAGAGCATGTCGCAGCCTTACATTCGTTCTGCTCGTGCTAGAGGTATATCGGAATGGAGGGTAATGTCACTGCATGCGCTGCGTGCTGCCTTGCTGCCGATTATTACCGTTTGCGGGATGAGCATTGGCAGCCTGCTTGCAGGCTCTGTCGTCACAGAGACGCTATACTCTTGGCCAGGACTTGGAACGATGGCTGTATCTGCTATATTCGAGCGCGATTATCCTATTGTTCAAGGTTTTGTATTACTGATGGGCCTGCTTGTTGTCAGCGTGAATTTGCTCGTCGATATAAGCTATGGAGTTCTTGATCCGCGTATCCGTATTCGGAAGGAGAAGCCGCTGTGAGGCCGACGATAACGAATGTAAATGTTAATGAAACTAGCTGGAAGCGAAACCGTTCCATTCGCAATCACCCGCTGACTGTTATTGGAATTGCTATGCTTACGCTCCTTGTAGTGATCGTAATGATAGAGCCGCTTATTTGGCAAAATGATCCACTGACTGTCAATTTATCTGAGCGTCTGCTGGCGCCAAGCTGGCAGTATCCGCTCGGAACGGATCATTTGGGAAGATGTCTTTTCACTAGACTTGCTGTTGGTGCTGAGACAACATTAGGCATTGCCGCGCTAACGCTTGCCGCCGCAATGATCATTGGTATTCCAATCGGACTGCTGTCTGGTTATAAGCGCGGGCAGTTTGATATCGTCTTAATGAGAATCGTAGATGCTATCGGCGCATTTCCTGAGTTTATTTTGGCGATCGCATTTACCGGCTTTCTGGGTCCCAGCCTAAAAAACTTGATGATATCCATTGTCGTTGTCAGTTGGATTAATTACGCTCGTGTTGTTCGCGGTATTGTGTTGTCTGAGCGGGAGAAGGATTATGTGCTCGCGGCTCGGGCAGCAGGCTGCAGCAGCTGGAAATTGATTTGGCGTCATCTGCTGCCTCATATCATTTCGCCGATCATCGTGCTTGCGGCACTCGACATCGGAAAAATTATTTTAATTATTGCTTCGCTCTCCTATGTAGGATTAGGCGCACAACCTCCGTCTCCGGAATGGGGGGCGATGTTGAATGACGGAAGGCCTTACTTCGAGTCGAATCCTTCGCTCATGCTTTACCCGGGACTTGCGATTATGCTCGTCGTGGCTTCATGTAATTTGATAAGTGAGGGCGTACGCGATCGGTTTGATGTTAGAAGCCATTAACAGTACTAAGCTAAGCGGAGGTGAGATGCAATGAACCAAGCCGTGTTGCAAATCGAAAATCTGTACATATGTGCAGACAAAGGCAAGGAGCATCGACTGCTTGTGAAGGATTTGACATTACAAATAAATCAAGGTGAAACATTGGCGCTGGTAGGCGAAAGCGGAAGTGGAAAAAGCGTGACTGCAAACGCTGTGCTTGGCATGCTGCCTCATCATCTTAAGATGACGGAAGGCCGTATTTTGCTCAGCGGTGAGGACATTAGCCTGTTGCCGGAAAAAAAGCGAAGGAAGCTTTGCGGCGACAAAATCGGCTTTGTCTTCCAAGATTACCAAGGAAGCTTTACTCCTTTTATCAAAATAGGCAATCAGCTTTCGGAGACATTGCGCAGCCATCGCAGCTGTACGCGCAAGGAGGCGAAGCAAGTGGTGCTAGAATGGCTTGAGCAAGCTGGGATACAGGCAGAGCGGGTTTATGAAAGTTATCCCTTTCAGCTGAGTGGCGGACAGCTTCAGCGTGCAGTGCTGGCGTCGGCGATGATGCTGGAGCCGGCTCTGCTAATCGCAGATGAGCCAACGACAGCACTGGATGTTTTGGCAGGCGAGCGTGTACTTGACTTGCTTGCCCAGATGAAGGCGCAGACGGGTTGTGCCGTTTTGCTTATTTCACATGATCTTCGAAATGTGTTAAAGCGGGCGGATACCGTCGCCGTTATGAGATATGGACAACTCCTCGACATTGATCGTACGGATGAAATAGGACATGAAGCCAGCCATCCTTATACGAGAATGCTTCTTGAAGCAAAACCGAATTTAATGGATATTGAACGTATTCATCAGAATATGGCGGCCGATGAGCTTTCATTGCGATACCCGCTGAGAGGGCTTGCGTGACAAAAATGACAAAGCTTCTGTCCGTTGCTAATTTAAGCAAAACGTATAAGGAAAACGGCACAATAGTACATGCATTACGTGATGTATCCCTTACCATTTATCAAGATGAATGTTTAGGAGTCATTGGAGAAAGCGGAAGCGGAAAAAGCACGCTTGTCCGATTGCTGCTTGCGCTCGAGCAGCCGGACAGCGGCGAGTCACTGCTCAGCGGGGTATCGTTGTTCTCCTTGAAGGGTAAGGAATTACGTGAGATGAGGAAGCATATTCAGGTTATATTTCAGGACCCGTCAGCCGCTTTGAACGAACGTTTGCCGATTTGGCGGTCTGTTATGGAACCGCTAGATAACTTCAAGGAGGTAAGGCCTTCCTTCTTGGGCAATATAGGTTTATCCCGTAAAGAAACAGCGTTAAAGCTGCTGGAGCTGGTCGGCTTGCAGGCTGAGCATTTGGATAGATACCCGCATGAACTGAGCGGCGGACAAAAACAGCGAGTTGCAATTGCACGTGGCATAAGTCTGGCGCCTAAGCTGCTCATTTGTGATGAACCAACTTCTAGCCTTGATGTAACCGTGCAGGCACAGATACTGAAGCTGCTCTCCTCACTAAAGGAAGACCTTGGCATATCATATCTCTTCATCTCGCATGATATTTCGGCTGTCAGTTTAATGAGTGATCGTATCATCATTATGAAACAAGGGCAAATCGTAGATCAATTCGCACGTGGTCAGCTGTTCAATGAGGATCGTCACGCATACACCAAGCAGCTGGCCGCAGCCTCGACTTAGCTGTTTTTATATAAGAAGCAGCCTCAGGGAAACCTTTGAGGCTGCTTCTATTTTAATATCTTTAAAGCAGCTTGCAATTATGAATTGACAGCGCTTCGGAACATTGGTACCATATTTTCATAAACGCGTGTTTACGGAAAGAGGGACTAGGATTGAGCAAGGAAATTAATAGTACTGAAATTGCTAAGCTAGCAGGTGTTTCCAGAAGCACGGTCAGTCGTGTTATTAACAATTATGCGAATGTTCCTGAGAAGACGAAGCAAAAGGTATTGAAGGTCATTCAGCAATACAATTATTACCCTAATCTATCCGCGCAGGTGCTGGCAGGCAAACGCACGCGAACGATTGGTTTGTTTATGGCCGATTCCGGGCGAGTATCCGGCGACAGCATTTCAAGCTTGCTGCTTGCGCGGGTTATTGAAAACGCTTCTTCGCATGGCTATTATGTGCTGACTCATATCGTTCACGATATGAAAGATCAGAATGAGGCTCGTACGATTAAGGAGAGCTTTTATCAGCGCAGAATCGATGGAGGCGTGTTCATTGGAGCAGCAAATCATGAACCGCTCATTGAAGAACTTATAGCCGAAGGATTTATGGTGGCAATCGTGGATCAGCACTTGCCAGGACGAACCGAATCCAATCGTATTGTGTTCAACTTTGACAACGAAACGGGTGTAGGGCAAGCGATTGATTATTTAGTCAGCTTGGGCCATAAGCGAATCGGCATGATTAACGGAGACATGAATAGATACTCTGGACCATCCAAGTGGCGCGGCTTTCAAGCAGCGATGGCAAGGCATCAATTACCGCTCGTGCAGCAGTGGATGCTGCCGGGAGATTTTAACGAATCAAGCGGCTACATGGCGATTAAGGAATTTATGAAATCCAAGATGGAGCTGCCGACAGCGATATTTGCGGCAAATGACAGCGTTGCATTCGGAGCTATTCGAGCACAGAAGGAATCCGGTATTCGTGTGCCGGAGGATGTATCGATCGTAGGTTTTGATGACCATATATTGAGTGCGCATTCCAGTCCGGCATTAACGACGATTCGGGTTGATTTTGCAGACATGATGGACAAATTAACGAAAACCTTGATTTCCAGCATTGAGAATGGCTCGGGCGACTATCAGCCGGTTGCGGCAAGCACGGAGCTTGTTGTCCGTGATTCCTGTCAAAGGGCAAGGGAAGATTCATAGTTAAGACAAAAGCCTACGTAGTTAGAGGTCGTTATGATTTGCATAATGGCTTCTAATGTCAGGTTTGAACTGCATATTATTTTTTACTTTCGAATGAACACGCGTTCACGTGTTGTAGCTTTGTGAGAGGGGGAATGCGGATGTAGGTGAAGGATTTACAATGAATTGGAGCATCCGGATATTGAATAGTGATTATACGGCTTTTACAGCACTTATAACGATAAAATCAATCTACAGGGGGAAACGGGCATGGATAAAAACTTGATTGGAACACGTACAGTAACTCAAATTGGACTATTAGTTCATGATATTGATACAACGTCGCAGGCGTATGCCGATTTTTTTGGAATAGAAAAGCCGAATTGGTTTTGGACGGACACGGTAGATAAAGCACAAACGGAATACAATGGTGAATCGTCAGTGGCTCGCGCCAAGCTTGCTTTTTTTGATATGGGTTCCTTGCAGCTTGAGCTTATCGAGCCGGATGAACATCCTAGTACGTGGAGAGAGCATCTCGACAAGCATGGTGAAGGCCCGCATCACATCGCGTTTGTCGTTGACGGCATGAAAGAAATTGTAGCGTCCATGGAGAAAAACGGAATGGCATTGGTTCAAAAGGGAGAGTATACCGGCGGACGATACGCTTATATGGATACTTTTAAAAATTTGAAGATCATGCTGGAGCTTCTGGAAAACGATAAAAAGTAAATGATGCGATAACGAGCTTCCCAATATAGGCGATGAATGAACAGGAGGAATGAGCGGTATGAACATATTAATTACAGGCGCCAATCGAGGTCTTGGCTTAGCGATTGCTAGTGAAGCGTGCGAACGAGGGCATTATGTGCTAGCTGGGGTTCGCAGCCCGGGATCATCCGCAGAGGGCTTGCAAGAGCTGCTTTCGAAATTTCCAGATCAAGTAACGATCCTGCCGCTTGATGTTACGGATGAGAATTCGGTTCGCTACGCTTCCGAGCAAGCGGAAAACCGAGTTCGCAGTCTGGATGCGGTTATAAACAGTGCAGCGATATTGCTGGGACGGGACCAGAAGCTGGAGCAGCTCGACTTGGAGCAAGTAGAGCAATCGTTCCAGACTAATCTTTTTGGTCCGATCGTCGTGCTCAAGCATTTTTTGCCTATGCTTCGTCAAGGAGAGCGGCAAAGCATCATTAATATTAGCTCGGAAGCAGGAAGCTTCACAGGCGCTTATGGCGGCGACTATTCGTATGCGCTGTCTAAGTCTGCTCTGAACATGTTCTCAGCTCAGCTGCGAAACGAGCTTGCACCGCAAGGCTTTGTTGTTCATGCGCTTCATCCCGGCTGGATCAAAACAGATATGGGAGGCGAGCAAGCGCCAGGAGATGCGACAGTATCTGCAGCTGGCATCTTGAACATCGTCGAGCGGAAAACGGAAGCAGATGCACTTTTTATTGATCATAATGGCGCTCCTATGAATTTATAAGGCAGCAAAATCAAAATTGGCGGTGACTGATGCGTATACGCAGACGTTCTTTGTATGTCATAGGCGGAATCATTATTCTTTTGTTAGTCGTGACGATATCATTTCGACTGTTATCAGGGTCAGAAGGCGGGAATACATTGAATAAGCAGCAGGAACAAGGAAATGCCCCAATAAACAATGCTGAATTGCCAATTGCAACGGAACCTGACTCGCAGCCAGAAATTAAGCAAGGAACACAAGTGAAGGTGGATCAGGTAGGCTATGGAACAGCGCATGCGAAGTTTGCCATCGTGGAGGGTGAATTGCCAAGCGGAGCGGAATTTTCGTTAGTAGACAGCAATGGCAACACGATGTTTACGGGCAGCTTATCTGAGCCGCTTGCGGATGCAGCATCACAAAAGACAGTAAGAAGAGCGGATTTCTCCAGCTTCCAAACGGCTGGAGAATATAAGCTGCTGGTAGCTGGGGCGGGCAGTTCTTATCCTTTTGTCATTGGAGATGCTCCATATCATGATGCACTCGCTACGCTGCTCAGATCTTATACATTGCAGCGTTCGGGCGTAACGATCGACGATCCGATTACGAAGCTGAAGCAGACAGCGGGGCATTTACAAGATGCGCAAGCAGAGATCTTCTTTGATGATGGGGTATCGCATAAAGGTGATCCCATAGATGTATCCGGGGGCTGGTACGACGCGGGTGATTATGGGAAATACATACCTCCTGCAGCTGTTACAGTTGCTCAGCTGCTGCTCGCATACGACATCAATCCAGAAGCATTTCCTGCGGAACAGCTTAAGTTCCCTGAAGGGTTAAAGGCTGCTAATTCCTCGCTTCCTGATATTTTGGAAGAGGTGCGTTATGAGCTGGAATGGATGCTGCGCATGCAGCGTGCAGACGGTGCGGTTTATCATAAAGTGAGCGGCTCCGCTTGGACTGGATTTGTTACGCCAGATACGGATACACAAACTCGTTATGTATATGGTTTGTCGACGTATGGCACCGCTCAATTTGCGGGTGCAACAGCGCTGGCGTCCCGATTATATAAACCCTTCGACGAAAAATTTTCAAATCGACTGTTAGCTGCGGCTGAGAAAGCACAGAGTTACTTGAGCGCAAACGAAGCCGCTGCTTTCCGGCAGGATCCGATGCAGGATAACGGCTCTGGCGGATATGGCAAGCAAACCGATGCAGAAGAGAGGATGTGGGCACTTGCTGAGCTGTTTCGCACTACGGGAAATAGCAGTTATAGCGACGTGCTGACTAGTCGGTTTGATTATTTGTTGAAGAGCTCCCCACAGGCGGTCAACTGGGCGAATGCCCAGCTGCTTGGTCAATGGGCGTACTATCGTGCGGAGAAAGCCGATGAGCAGTGGAAGGAGCTTATTCGTACAGCAGTAATTGATCGAGCGAAGGAGCTTGTTGCAAGATCCGAAGCAGACGGCTATTTCAACCTATTGAACGCAGAGGAATACACGTGGGCATCGGTGAAATCCGGAGCTGCTTATGGCTGTATCCTTCTGATTGCAAACCTAATGAAGCCTGAAGAAGCTAGCTTCAGAGCTACTGCGCTTGAGCAGCTGCACCATGTATTTGGCCGCAGCGCAACGGGGTTTAGTTATGTGACGGGAATAGGCAGTCAATACCCGCTGGAGCCTCATCACCGCATTAATGCAGCTACTGGAGTATTGATTCCAGGTTTAGTCGTTGGAGGTCCGAATCGTTACGGAGGAGATCCTGATTTGGATGCGGTCAAGGATAGTCTTGCACCTGCCATGGCCTATTTGGACGTAAGAGGTTCTTATTCCAGCAATGAATACGCGATTGATTATAATGCTCCTGTCATTTTATTGGCCTCGTTTTTCGTTAATGAGTAATTCAATAGGAGAATAAAAAAAGGAACTGCCCTGCAAGGTCTGTATAGACCAAGCGAGGCAGTTCCTTTTGTATAGCTTATAGATATACGGCTTTGCCGGTTTTGGATGATTCATAAATCGCTTCAAGAATTTGAGAAACGACAAAAGCTTGCTCTGGTGTAACAACAGGCTCAGTGTCCTCTTCGATAGCTTTCAGCCACATTCTCATTTCGAGATCAGCATCGCTTTCTGTTTTGCCATCGTAGAAAGCAACTCCGCCTGCATTCAGATCAACCTTTGTTGCAAATAGACGGCTATGCTTCTCGCCATTAATGCGAAGGCCATCCTTCATGTCCGCGCCGCCTTCAGTACCAGACAACGTACATTTTGCTTCGTCAACTTCAAGTGTATTAAGTGCCCAGCTGGATTCAAGCACGATTGTAGCGCCGTTTTCCATAACGATCATACCAAATGCGGAATCCTCAACTGTGAACTTTGCAGGATCCCAAGGGCCCCATGCATTAGCAGCATTCTCACGTTGCGAAAGCTTGTGGTAAGAAGTACCAAGCACTACTTTTGGCTTGTAGTTGTCAAGCATCCAAAGCGTCAAATCAAGTGCGTGAGTACCGATATCGATAAGCGGTCCGCCGCCTTGTTTTTCTTCGTCAAGGAAAACGCCCCAAGTTGGAACTGCGCGGCGACGAACAGCATGCGCTTTCGCGTAGTAGATGTCACCAAGCTCACCAGCTTCACACAATTTTTTCAAGTGTTGGCTGTCTGGACGGAAACGGTTGTTGTAGCCAACAGTAAGTTTCTTGCCAGTACGGCGAGCAGCGTCAACCATACGTTGTGCATCGTGAGCTGTTTTTGCCATAGGCTTTTCTGTCATAACATGTTTGCCAGCTTCAAGCGCAGCAATGGCAATGTTTGCATGTGAATCGTTTGGCGTACATACGTGAACAACTTCAATGGAAGAATCGTTCAACAGCTCCGTGTAATCCGTGTATACTTTCGCGCCTTCTGCGCCGTATTGAGCAGCTGCGTCAATCGCACGTTGTTCAACGATATCGCAAAATGCAACGATTTCAACGTTTTTAAGTTTCTTCAAGCTTGGTAGATGTTTTCCGTTTGCAATTCCGCCACAGCCAATAATAGCAAGTTTGTATACTTTAGACATGTTATAAAGCCTCCTAGTAGTATAATGATTTTTTTCTATTGAGAAACGGTTTGACGAGCATTCCTGCGATATTCGGAAGGAGTGACGCCGAATTTCTTGCGAAATACAGCGTGTAAATAGTTGCCGCCGGCAAAGCCGGATAACTTAGCTATTTTCTCCACCGAATGCGAACTCTCGAGCAGCTCACGACATACGACAGCTAGCCTGATGTCTTCAAGAATACGGCTGAATGTATGTCCGTGATGAAGCTCCTTGAATAATCGCTGAATTTGCCGAGAGCTTAAATTAAGCTTGTCCGCAACGTCCTCAAGCGTGATGAAGCCGTCATAGTTAGCGTAAATATACTCCAAGGCGAGTCGATAACGATAAGCCTTCATATCCCGCGTTGGAAAATGCTTCTGTTCACTTGCTGTTTCATAAGCACGAACCGCTCGCATTAAAATCTGGATAACTGTCTGCTTAATGGTAGTATAGCTGCCGACAAAATTATCGTTGCAAGCTTGATACGCTTCAAGAAAGCGAGGCATCGCTTGATGAAGATCCATTGTTGGATAGAGTGGAAGCGCCTTGAGCTTCTCGATACAATTTCGCGCTTCAGCAGCTTCCCAGTCGTCATAGGAATGAACATCCTCGCCGTTATTCTGCTCGGTGCGATCAATGATATCGACATGCAGACAAAGCTCATCCATCGCTTCAAGCGGGTCTGCTTCTTGATAATGCATGATCTCAGGTCCGGTTAAATAAAGCATGCCAGGTTTTAACGCATACTCCTGGTCGCTAATAATGACCTTTCCTTTGCCCTGCGGTATGAAGTGAAATTCATATTCCGCGTGCTTATGAAATCCAATCATTCTGCCGGGAGGAAATTGCGTCAGATGGAAGCGCAGTACATGGATGTCGTAGGGTCCCCATCTGATGCACAGCTCCAGGCGTTCAAGCGCATCCTGGCGTTCATGCATGACCTCATACGGGAAGTTAGGCATGCCGATCACTCCTTGGAGTCGTTCAAATTATGTGTGTAGTATTACTCGCTCAGCTCATCGATGCGGATTGCACGGTGCTCATTAGCAGAACGGTTTGAAGCTTCCATCAGCTTTGTTAAGTCAATGGCAAGGCTTACATTTTCGTCAGCGGACGTGTTGTTCTCGATGTGCTGCACCCATTGGTCAAATGCACTTTCTCTGTTCGGCGGAATCACTTGTGCCGTCCATTGCTCAGATGATTGTGCTCCTGGTGTAGAAGTGCGAAGCAGCAGCTGGCTCTCAGGATTGCCATACAATAGCGTTCCTTCAGTTCCATGCACCTCAAGCGTAAATGGTGAATGATTGTTAACGAAGCCGGCTTCTACAATTCCGATTGCTCCAGATGGCGCGTTCAATATCGCAACTGCGTTATCTTCTACTTCTTTGCCAGTCACATAACCAAAGTGAGCAGAAACCTCTTTTGGCATTTCATTCAAGAAAAGTCTAGTCAAATACATAGGGTGGCAGCCCAAATCGATTAAAGCACCGCCGCCGCATTGCTCTAGGTTGTAGAAGTGTTCAGGCAGCCAGTTCGCTGTTGCTCCGTTATGTGAGAGACGAGCACGAACGAGTGTGATTTTTCCAAGTACGCCTTGTGACAAAATATCGCGAATCGCCAGTGTATAGCCGTCATTTAGACGAGGCAGCGATACAGTTAATTTTACATTATTTTTAGCTACTTCATCTAGTATAACATTTACTTCTTTAAGAGTCGGGGCAATAACTTTCTCTGTGAAAATATGCTTGCCGGCTTTAGCCGCTGCTACGATAACCTCTTGGTGTCTGAAAGTTGGAGCGTCAACAATAACGGCGTCAATATCATCGCGACTCAACATTTCATTAAGATCGGAATGAAAAGTAACGCCAAGCTTCTCGGCAGCTGCTTGACCGCGTTCCGCGATTTCGTCCCATACAGCAACGATTTCCGTACCAGGGTGCTCCTGAGCTTGTTTCGTATAATCCCATGCGTGTACATGCCAATAACTGATTTTACCGATTCGAATCATAGGTTCATCTCTCCCTGGGCATCTATTAGCGAATTTGCATTGCATATATAAATTTATGACAACAGCTATAATTTAACATAGTTTTATGCTTATTTTTAGTGTAATTTAATGACCAAATTTGTATGAAATTACGACAAAAATTTGTTTCGCTTAAATTCTCTTACCTATATTGCTTCCGATATTGACGCGGGGATATGCGGGTTATCTTTTTAAAGGTTTTTCCGAAGTGGGAGAAGTTATCGAAGCCAACCGCAGCGGCAATATCGGTAATGCTCCTATCGGACTCGCGAAGCAGACGCTGCGCTTCCTTCATGCGGGTCAGAGTGATGTAATCGGAGAAGGTAAAACCTGTCAGCTCCTTGAACATGCGGCTTAAATAGTAAGGACTGATGAAAAAATGTTTTGCGACCTCGTCAAGCCGAAGCGTCTCCCCAAAGTGAGCATTAATGTAGCGGATAACCTCTGAAATTTTGGCATGCATGGGAGTGGCGTGGTGCAGAGGCACTGGCTCATGCTGCTGAATATGTCTAGCTGCAGTCAGCAGAAGCTCCGTTACGGCAAACGCAGGAAACAGCTCGAAGCCAGCAGGCTGCTGTCTGATCTCTGAGAGCGTTCTACTCATTAATTGTGCTGTCGCCAGCTGCTCTTGCATAGGCATACGAATAATATGGGATTGCTGTTCAAATGGCGTCAATAAGAAGCTGGCATGCGCTCCTGCCAATTTGGTCAACATGGCATCATCAAAGTGTATGATAATTCGTTCATGAGCAGCATCGCCGGATTGCATCGTTTTGTGCAGCTCATGCTTCGAAATAAAGACGAGGTCGCCTTGCTCGACTGAATAGGAACGGTCACGTATAAAATAAATCCGCTGCCCTGACAGCATATAGTAAATTTCATAATAGTCGTGGTAGTGATTGTATTCCATCGTGTAGGGTGCTGTCCGCTTCGTATACTCAATGTACAGGTCGGTTATAGAGCCAAAGCTGTAGATGTCGGGCTGGATGCTCATTAGGGATGTACTCCTTTTGATTTTATCGCAAAATAAGCGGTGTTTGATCGAAATAGAGCAGGATATGCAGAGAATTATATCACTATCATGCAGTAATATGAAGGTAATTGGAATCGAGGAGGAATAATGAGTATGGCAAAAAAACGGTATGTATTGGTAGGCAGCGGCGGCAGGGCAGAATTTTTCTACGGTGCTCTTGCAACCGATTTCAGAGAAACGTCGCAGCTGCTCGCTTTTTGTGATATTAACCAAACTCGGATGGACTATGCGAATCGCATATTAGTTGATAAATATAACCATGAGGCTGTAAAAACGTACAAGTCAAATGAATTTGAACAAATGATTGAGCAGGAGAAGCCGGATGCGGTCATCGTTACGAGCATGGATCGGACGCATCATACGTACATTATTCGTGCGCTGGAGCTTGGCTGTGATGTCGTAACCGAGAAGCCTATGACGGTAGACGAGAAAAAATGCCAGCAAATTTTGGATGCGGTTGAACGGACGGGCCGCAATGTGCGTGTGACGTTCAACTATCGGTATGCGCCGCATCATACGAAAGCAAGAGAGCTGATTGCTAATGGTACAATCGGCAAAGTAACCTCTGTTCACTTCGAGTGGCTGCTGAATACGCAGCATGGCGCAGATTATTTCCGCAGATGGCATCGCAACAAGCAGAACAGCGGCGGTTTGCTGGTTCATAAATCGACGCATCACTTTGATCTCGTGAACTTCTGGATCGGCTCGCAGCCGGAGTCGGTATTTGCCTTTGGTGATCTCTTGTTCTATGGTCGCGAAAATGCAGAGCAGCGCGGGGAGACGCAATTTTATGAGCGCGCGACGGGAAATCCGCTGGCTGAGAATGATCCATTTGCGCTGCATTTGGACAAAAATGATCATTTGAAAGCGATGTATTTGGATGCGGAGCATGAGGACGGCTACCGCCGCGATCAAAGCGTGTTCGGTGACGGCATTAATATTGAAGATACGATGGGCGTGCTTGTCCGCTACAAAAACAATGCGATCTTAACTTACTCCTTAAACGCATATTTGCCATGGGAAGGCTACCGCATCGCATTTAATGGAACAAAAGGACGCATCGAGATGAATATCGTGGAACAATCGTATGTGAATTCCGGCGGCGAGAAATCAGATGAGGGCGCGCTGAAAGAGCAGTCGATTAAAGTATTTCCAATGTTTGCAGCTCCTTACGTGGTTGAGGTAGAGGAAGGCGTTGGCGGTCATGGCGGCGGTGATCCGGTATTGCTGAACGATCTGTTTGGAACGCCTGTAGAGGACCCATTCCATAGGGCGGCGAATCATATTGATGGAGCAAGATCGATTCTAACGGGTATTGCAGCGAACCGTTCTATCCAGACGGGACTCGCAGTACAAATTGATGAGCTTGTGAAATTTCATAATTAGGTTGCGGAGGAGGAAGCTGGAATGAAGCCATTTATGGACGATCATTTTTTGTTGTCAAACGAAACGGCGATTAAGCTGTATCATGATTTTGCAAAGGACATGCCGATCATTGATTACCATTGCCATTTGAGTCCGCAGCAAATTTTTGAGAATAAAAGCTTTGAGAACATTACGGAGGCATGGCTGTACGGTGACCACTACAAGTGGCGGGCAATGCGTGCGAATGGAGTAGAGGAGCGTTTAGTAACAGGCGGCGAGGGAGTAACCGATTACGAGCGCTTTGAAGCATGGGCCAAAACCGTTCCGCAAACGATCGGCAATCCGCTGTACCAATGGTCGCATCTGGAGCTTCGTCGTTATTTTGGCATTTATGAGCTTATTAATGAGAAAAATGCACCGTCCATATGGGAACAGGTTAACGCGAAGCTCGCGACAGGCCAATTTAAAGCGCGTGATTTGGTCAACATGTCCAAGGTCGAGGTCATCTGCACGACAGATGATCCTGTTGATTCGCTGGAGTATCATATCGCGATCAAAGCTTTAGATGATTTTAACGTACAGGTGCTGCCTTCCTTCAGGCCTGACAAAGCGCTGGAAATCAATCGTCCTACTTTTCTAGAATGGGTTGGCAAGCTTGAAGAGGCGGCTGCAACGACGATCGACAGCTATGATGCGCTGCTTGATGCGCTTGAGGCAAGAGTAAAGTTTTTCGCTGAGGCGGGCTGCAAAGTGTCTGACCATGCGCTGGACTACGTTGCGTATGCAGAGACAACGAAGGCTGTTGCTGCCGCTATTTTTGCCAAAGCCTTGAACAAGGAAACGGTCACCCTGGAAGAAGAGAAACAGTACAAGACGTATACGCTGCTCTTCTTGGGACGTTTGTATGCCGAGCGCGGCTGGGCGATGCAGTTCCATATCAATGCGGCTAGAAACAACAGCTCGCGCATGTTTGGCAAGCTCGGACCGGATACAGGATTTGATTCGATCAATGATAGCGACGTAGCTTACCCGCTAACGAGGCTGCTTGATGCGCTGGATATGGACGACGCGCTTCCGAAAACAATCGTTTATTCGCTAAATGCCAAGGACAATGATGTACTGGGATCCATTATTGGAAGCTTCCAAGGGGGCGGGGTGCCTGGGAAAATTCAACTTGGCTCTGCATGGTGGTTCAACGATACAAAAAATGGTATGATTGACCAAATGAATACGCTTGCCAATCAAGGACTGCTTAGCCGCTTTGTTGGCATGCTGACCGATTCCCGCAGCTTCCTCTCGTACACCAGACATGAATATTTCCGGCGTTTGCTCTGCAATTTGCTAGGTGAATGGGTCGAGAATGGCGAGGCGCCGGAAGATATGGAGCTGCTGGGTCAAATGGTTCAAAATATTTCTTACCGCAACGCGAAAGCTTACTTCGGCTTCTAGCATGCATAAAACGTTCTACAATTCCGCTAGCTCAGCGGGGGCTGTGGGACGTTTTTTTGTATCCAAGCGATAAGCAGCCATCAAAAATTTGAGCATCTGCGGTCCGGCTATATTCGCGGCTATTCCGAATAACTCGGAATGCACTGCTTTTCGGCATAGCAAATAAAATGCCGCGCCGCCGATGAGCTCAAAGGCAATGAACTCCTTCCATTTCCAGGCGGGAACAATGTATATTTCAAATTCTTCTTTTTTGGCAGCTCGAGTACGCAAAATGGGAGCCCTCCTGCTAATTAGGCGCATTACAACCGTAACTAGATTATGCGGAGCAGCTTATCCATCATTCGCAATGATTTCAATAAGTATAATAGGAGTGATTGTATTGAAGAAAACAGCCTTCGTAACCGGAGCAGATCGAGGAGTAGGCTTGGCCCTCGTAAAATGCTTGCTTGAGCTAGAATATGACGTTTTTGCTGGACAATATGCGGACCATGTACCGCAGCTTGATGAGTTAAAAGAAGCACATGCAGGTCGGCTGCAGGTGCTGCAGCTGGACATATCAAGTGATGAGAGTGTGGCGAGGGCGTTCGCGGCAACAGCTGCAAGGACGGATCAGCTGGATCTATTAATCAATAACGGAGCGATATTGGGAGACATTACAGCAACGGTGCTGGATCCGCTTCACTACGCGGAGATGCTTGATGTTTTCAATGTGAATACACTAGGGAGCTTGCGGATGAGCCAGACCTTTATGCCGCTCCTGCTAAAAGGAGAGTCAAAGTTTCTGCTCAATATTTCGTCGGAGGCGGGCAGCATAAGTGATTGCTACCGGGACAGCTGGTATGCGTATTGTATGTCAAAGGCAGCGCTGAACATGCAATCCAAGCTGATCCATAATGGCATTAAGCAGCTGGGTGGCCGTGTACTGGTTGTGCACCCAGGCTGGGTGCAGACGTATATGCAGGGCAAGTTAGATGCTGCAGCAACGCTTACGCCTGAGCAATCGGCGTCCGCTATTCTAAAGCTAGTTGAAGCCCGCATAAGCTTGGATGCTGCGGCAGCAGATTGTGAATACGTGGATTATGCAGGCAATGCGCTGAATTGGTAGAAGCTTGAGACGCGGAGTCGATTGTGTGGCGGAGGCCAGCGCAAGAGCTCACTTCAATAAACCAGCCGATTCAGCATTCGCTGGATCAGCTGGCTCGTTACGAATGAGTCATTATTTGGCAGCAAGCAGCTGACGGAAAGAGCGGCGCAGGATGAATATCATGAGATCGATATCCTTCTGCGTTACAATTAATGGAGGAACGAGGCGAATGGTAGATGAATTCAGTGCATTGATAAGCAGTCCCTCACGCATACAGATCGCAGCAAGCTCATCCGCGGTGTTCTCGGGTACGTCAAATGCGAGCAGAAGCCCTTTGCCGCGAATATTCGCAATCGGAAATTCGTGAGAAAGATCGCGAAGGCTGCCTTCTAGAAATTGGCCTTGCAGCTTAGCGTTGTTTGCCAAGTTTTGCTCCAGCAGTTCCTGAAGCACGGCATAACCTGCGGCCATGGCAAGCGGGGCTCCTGTATAGGTTCCGCCTTGATCTCCCGGCTCAAATAAGTCATATTTGCTTTTTGTCAGCATCGCCGCCAACGGAAAGCCAGCACCAATGCCTTTGCCTAAGGTGATGACATCAGGCATAATACCGTAATGCTCATATGCGAACAGCTTGCCTGTTCTGCCCATCCCCGTCTGTATTTCATCAAATATTAACAGCATGCCGTACATATCGCATATTTTACGCAATCCGAACAAATACGCTTCATCTACGGAATGAACGCCGCCTTCCCCTTGCACGAGCTCGACCATAATTGCACAGGTGTTGTTCGTAACCGCAGCAAAGCAAGCATCAAGGTCATTAATAGGTACATGTTTAAAGCCCTCGACCTTAGGAGCGTATAGATCCTTCCACTTTGCTTTCCCAGTTGCAGACATCATAGCTAGCGAGCGTCCGTGGAAGCTGTTCGTTAACGTAATAATCTCATATGCTCCATTCAAATTAACAGAGCCATGTTTTCTTGCCAGCTTAATTGCACTTTCATTCGCCTCAGCACCGCTGCTTACAAAAAAAGCTTTATCCATACCGCTGACGCTGGTCAGCGTCTCGGCGAATTCAATCATTGGTTTATTATAGTAACCGGGGCTTGCATGAACAAGCGTTGAAGCCTGACGTGACAATGCCTCCTGCAATACAGCAGGGGAATGCCCCAAGCTTGCAACCGCCCAGCCGCCGACAAAATCCAAGTAACGATTTCCATCCGTATCCCACAAAAACATACCCTTGCCTTTTTCCATCACGACGCTGGGACGGTGCGCCGTAAAAAGAACCGATTTCTCCGCCGTTTCTAATAATGCCTTTGTTGCTGACTTTTCCATCTGAATCATTTACGAGCCTCCCGGTTATTCATTGTATTGCATAAATATACAACATTAAGAATAAAGATTCAACCACTTTGCTTGAATTTTCTTAAAGACAACAGAATGTAGGGAAGAGAACAACAAAAACGCAAACAATGAGGAGAGATCACGATGTGGAATGGTGATTCTTATTTAACGAAGCTATATGACGAAGCCATAGCTCGGCATCAACAGCTTCGAACTCTGCAGCTCCGAAATGAACGCAGGCCGAAGCTGAAATCAGCGCTGCGAGAGTTGGTAGGCCAGTTCGAGCCTAATCCCGCACATATACCGAAGCTGCTTGAGCGCGTTCAATGCGATGGATATGTTCGCGAACGGGTGGAGCTGTCGGCTACGCCAGAGCTGACCTTTGCCGCGTATGTGCTTATTCCGAGTGATGTGCAGGGGCCGCAGCCGAGTGTGCTGGCACTGCATGGTCATGGTTATGGGAGCAGGCAAATTGTTGGTTTGCGGCAGGATGGATCACTAGATGATGAAGACCCCGGCAGCCATCAGCATTTTGCTATTCAGCTCGTGAAACGGGGCATGGTCGTGATCGCACCAGACGTGATCGGCTTCGGCGAACGCAGGCTCCATGCCGATCTTGCGCTTAATCCAGATACGCCAAGCTCGTGCTACCGGCTGTCGACGCAGCTGATGATGCTTGGCAAGACATTGACCGGCCTGCGCGTATCAGAAGCGTTAAAAGCATTTCATTATTTGTCTACGCGTAAAGAGGTTGATGCTGATCGGATTGGCCTCATGGGTTTTTCTGGCGGAGGTTTAATTGGGTTTGTGACGGCCGTGCTGGAAGCGCGCATAAATGCAACGGTATTGACTGGCTTCGCCAGCACAGTCAAAGACAGCATCTTTGCTGTTCATCATTGCATTGATAATTACACGCCAAGTTTACTCGTTCACGCGGAGCTGCCGGAATTGATCGGATTAATTGCTCCGCGTCCATTATTTCTTGAATCTGGAGAAAATGATCCGATTTTTCCGCTGGCAGGCTTTCGGAAGGCGGAGGCAGAGATTCAGGCCATTTATGAGGCGGATGGAGCTGGTGACAAGCTTTTAACGGACGTATTTCCGGGCAAGCATGAAATAAGCGGCCGACTGGCTTGCGATTGGTTGAAGCAAACGTTATCGCCTTAAATTACGTCGTATATTGCTTGCGAAACTTCGTAGGCGGCAACCCGATTTGCTGCGTAAAGCAATTGGAGAAGTAGGGAACATTTTCAAATCCAACATATTGTGCGATTTCTGCGATCGGCCATTCTGTTTTGAGCAGCATCAGCTTGGCTTGCTCAAGCCGATATTTGGACAAATAGTCGATAGGTGTCATGCCATACACCTGCTTCATGCAGCGGGTAATGTAGTTATAGTGAAAATTGAGAGCTTCAGCCATCGTTTTGCTTGAAATTTCAAATCGATAATTATTTTTTATATAAGCCTCCGCTTTCTCAGCTAGAGTGACAATGGGGCTTGTATAGCTGTCATTTTGCCGCAGGTCCATCATACGCAGCAGCTCCTCGAATGTCTGCTGCTGCGTCCAGAATGCACTCGACTGACGCTCTCCTCCAGCTTTGTTCAGCGTACGCATTAAGCGAAACGCTTGCTCTGGATAGGGGAGCGTCCATGCTTTCTGCAGGTGAAGGGAGTAAGGCGAAGTTAAGAAACGATTGTAATGCTCTTCTTGGTTAATGCCCGAGTGATCGAGCTCCGTTTGCTGCCATTCCCCCACCGCTTGAAAATGAACCCAGTAAAAGCGTGTTTTTTCCTCGGAAGGTTTTACGGAATAGTGATAGCGGTCAGGCAGCAGAAGCAAGGTTTGACCATCTGTTAATTGCCAGTTCCGCTCATCCTCGCCTATAAATAAGCAGCCATGTTCTACGATAAGAAGATCAAATACGCCTAGCTGCTTCCGGCTCGGATGCTGATCGCCCCGTTCGTGATTCGTAACGCCGCTCTCTAAGTAATAAGGAAGCGGAGGGGCTGCAAAATAAATATGCTCCGATGCTGCTATCATAATCAATTACACTCCCTGCTTGTGTGAAATTTTATAAGTATTTAGTTATTTTCGTTTGTATTTAAGTTTTATTTTAACCCATAAAATAGAGATCAGCAGTATGAAAGTTATTCATTTCGGAAGAGGGGTTTTAATAAATGGAGCAAATCGCAAGCAGGGACCATGCCAAACCCGTATCACTTAAGCAGATCAAAATTCAAGATTCATTTTGGAATTATTATATTAATCTAGTTAGGGATGTTGTTGTACCCTATCAATGGGATGCTATAAATGATCAAGTAGAGGGAGCCGAACGAAGCGGAGCGGTTCGTAATTTTAAAATTGCGGCAGGTTTAGAAAAAGGGGATTTTTACGGCTTCGTATTTCAAGATACCGATGTAGCCAAATGGCTGGAGGCGGTCGCTTATTTGCTTGAGACAAAGCCAGATACTGGCCTAGAGCAAATTGCTGACGAAATGATCGACATTATTGAAAAGGCGCAGCAGCCTGACGGTTATTTGAATACCTTCTATACGATTAAAGAGCCGGGCAAGAAGTGGACAAACTTGACGGAGTGCCATGAGCTTTATACCGCAGGCCATATGATCGAGGCTGGAGTAGCTTACTATAAAGCAACAGGCAAGAAGAAGCTGCTTGAAATTGTATGCCGCATCGCAGATGATATTGCTGTCGTGTTTGGTGATGGACCAGGTCAAATTGCAGGATATGACGGTCATCAAGAAATTGAGCTGGCGCTTGTGAAGTTATATGAAGCGACAGGTGATCGCAAATATTTGGAGCTAAGCAGCTACTTTATTGATAAACGCGGCCAGCAGCCCAGCTTCTTCGAAGCAGAGGCTGACCGCAGGGGCAGAACTTCGCATTGGAGCAATAATAAAATTCATATTGAAGCGGATTATTTCCAAGCGCATTTGCCTGTTCGTGAGCAAGAAACGGCGGTTGGCCATGCGGTACGTGTCGTTTATATGCTTGCGGGTATGGCGGATGTTGCACGCGAAACGGGCGACGAGTCTTTGCTTGAGGCATGCCGCAGATTGTGGGACAATATAGCCTCCAAGCAGATGTACATTACTGGCGGTATTGGATCTATGGCGCAGGGCGAAGCTTTTTCATTCGATTACGATCTGCCAAATGATACGGTATATTCAGAAACTTGTGCATCGATCGGCCTCATTTTCTTCGCTCATCGCATGCTTCAGCTCGAGCCTAACAGCCGCTATGCGGATGTTATGGAGCGTGCTTTGTACAATACCGTTATTGCAGGCATGTCGCGCGACGGCAGACATTTCTTCTACGTAAATCCGCTGGAGGTAACGCCGGATGTATGTGAAGGAAGAAACAAAAACTTTAACCATGTGAAGCCTGTCCGCCAAGAGTGGTTCGGCTGTGCCTGCTGTCCGCCGAATATTGCGCGCTTGCTTGCCTCGCTTGGCGAATATTTGTATTCCACAAAAGGTAATACCATTTATACGCATTTGTATATCGGCGGAGAAATGGAGCTTTCATTAGGAGATACAAAAATCAAGCTTCATCAGCAATCCAATATGCCTTGGGCAGGGTCAGCACGTTTTGAGGTGACACTCGGCGAGCCTTCAGTATTCACTTTGGCGCTGCGTATACCAGACTGGTCTTCCAATGCAGCGGTACTCATAAACGGAGAAGCCTTTTCCCTTGCGAATCAAATCGTGGACGGCTATGCGCGAATTGAGCGGGAGTGGAAGTCCGGCGACGTTGTGGAGCTTGCACTCGATATGCCTATATTACGAGTAAGAAGCCATCCGCTAGTGAAGCAAAATGCTGGTAAGGTAGCGCTGCAGCGCGGACCGCTCGTCTATTGCCTAGAGGAGGCGGACAATGGGAAGCAGCTTCAGCAGCTGCTTCTGCCGCAGGATGCCAAGCTGGAGGAAACGTTTGAACAACATCTGATTGGCGGCATCCAAGTCATTAAGGCGCAGGCACTGAAGCTTCAATTCGAGGATTGGGGCACTCAGCTTTACCGCACCAACACAGATGCAGCTCTTGAGCAGACGGATGTTACGTTTATTCCCTATTACGCATGGGCGAATCGCGGCAAAGGCGAGATGGCGGTATGGGTGAAGGAACGTCTATAGGCCGTTAGCATTCCATCATTTTTGAACTGAAACGATCAAAATAATTTGGCGATTGCTTACCGAAATTAATTCGGAAGCAATCGCCTTTTTTGTATTGCAAAATATATAGTTTATAGGGTTGACACTATACTTTTTACATTGTGCAGTTTATTTTTTGAAATTACAATTTAATTAAATATGAATACGCTTTATTTCATCTTTTTATTCAATTACATGTCATAATAAATCTGAAGGGGTGCACCTATAAAATGATAAAAATACAAAATGTTGTGGATGATTTATTGGCCCCTGTAACTCCAATTGCAGGCAGTGTGGATACGCTAAAGTTTGGAAATCCTCAAACGGAAGTCAAGGGCATTGTTGTTGCGTTTATGGCAACGCAGCAGGTGCTGGAAAGGTCAGTCGAAATGGGTGCGAACCTCATTATTACGCATGAAGGAACCTTCTTCAGCCACCATGATGCCAAGGAATCTACTTACGTGAATGATCCTATTTATAAGGCTAAAAGCCGATTCATTGAAGAATCAGGTTTGGCGATTTATCGCTTCCACGATTATTGGCATCGGTACGAGCCAGACGGCATTATGGAGGGGCTTATTCATGCCTTGGATTGGAATGATTATGTGACGGAGCATTTGCCCGCCGCATCAATCGTTGCCGTTCAACCGATGAAGCTCGAGCAAGTAATCGAGCATATCAAAAAAAAGCTGGGAATCCGTTATGTGCGTGCAGTAGGGGATTTATCCACGAGTTGCAGCCGGATTGGATTGTTGGCCGGCTACAGAGGCGGGGGGGACAACGCAATTCCTTTATTTGCAAACTATAAGCTGGACTTGATCATATACGGCGAAGGCCCGGAGTGGGAGACGCCAGAGTATGTAAGGGATGCCGTCCACCTAGGCAGGCACCAAGCACTGGTTGTTCTAGGACATTCCGAAAGCGAGCAGCCAGGTATGAAACTGCTGGCTGATCGGCTTCGCCATAAATATTCCACTATTCCTGTTCATTACTTGCCTGTAGATCCGGTTTTTAAAGTGGTCTAACCCCCAATAAGAGGAGGAATTTGATGCATTTACATCGTGCAATTCTGGTTGATGACGAACCATTTACCCGCAAAGGCTTAATGAAGCTTATCGATTGGGAAACCTGCGGCTTTCAGATTGTAGGGGAGGCTGACAATGGCGAGGATGCGCTTGAGCTGATCAAGCGTGTGCAGCCAGAGCTTGTCATAACGGATATTCGTATGCCGGTTATAGATGGGCTTGAGCTCATTCGATGCGTCATGCTGGAAAATATTGCAGTACCTTATTTTATTATCATAAGCGGCTACAATGACTTCAATTATGCCCAGCAAGCGATGCGTTATGGCGTTCATGACTTCGTTGTTAAACCGGTCGATGAGATTGAATTCGCCGCTACGTTGAGCAAATTAAAAGATAAATTAATACTGCAGCAAGAGGAACAGGCTAGAAATGAACGGCTTCTGGGCGGTGAAATGATTAAATCACTCATTCTTGGTGAAGCGAGCGAGGCGTCCATTGCAGAATGGGAGCAGCGTTTGAATCTGAGTAAAGCTGATCGTTTATATTATTTGCTTGCTGAGCTGAATGATAACTACAACTGGCATCCGTATGAGGAGAAAGTTTCCTACGCGCACTTCAAGGAGCTCGTTCAACAAGAGCTTACGCGTATAACTTCTGCAGATCAGCCAATTTGCTTAAATGAGCATCGCAATCGCATCGGGATTTTGCTGCCTAGTTATTTACTGGCAAGATGGGGTGGAGATATTGAGCGATTGTTAACGGCCTTTCGAGATGCGCTGGATGCACATTTGGGAAAAGGCGTATTTCTTTACGCAGGTTCTGCTGTTCAACATTTGTCGGAGATCCGAGAATCGTACAAGACCGCCAAGGAAGCCAGTTTATACAAATATATAAACGAGGACAATCGCATCGTTAGCTTCGATCAAAAAAAGCTGGAGAGGCTCAATTATATCGGGTTTGATCCTGCTGAATTTAATTTATTTATGGAGCAAATGGAAGAGCTGCAGCTGGAGGCAGTGAAAACAATTGTTGATAAATGGTTTATTGATTTTCGCGAGAAACGATATGCTCCAGAAGCGGTTAAAATGAACATTCAGCTATGCTTGATGGGAATTTTGAAAACGATCCGCAATATGGAGGGGGATGAAAACTCCTTGCATACACTGGCACCGCTCCTAAACTGGCATGATTCTAATTTATCGCTCGGTGAACTGAAAAAACTGTTTTATGCATTTATCGAAGAGAGTCAGCAAAGTATTGCAGAGCTTAGGAAGGAACAGCTGAAGAGTGATATTCAAAAAATTAAAAGCTATATTGAAGCTAATTATTCGCAAAATATCAGCTTGRAGAGCATTGCTGCGTTATTTTATGTCAATCCGGTCTATTTAGGCCAATTATTTAAAAAGACATACCGCGTCTATTTTAATGAATTTTTACTCCAGCTTAGGGTGAATGAGGCTAAAAAGCTGCTTAGACAATCGCGCACGATGCGCATATATGAGATTGCGGAGAAAATTGGCTTCAGCAATGCAGATTATTTTGTTACGCAATTCGAGAAGATCGAGCATATGACTCCTACAGAATACCGAAATAAGCTTTTGTAGGCGTAGTTACTTAAACCATCCGTTTGCACAAGAAAAGGAGAATATCCGTGAAGCTGAGCCTAAGTCTCAACAATGTTCGTCTGCGGAATAAGTTGCTCATCCTTTATATCTTTTCGGTGTTTCTTCCAATCGTATTAACCAACGTTATTTTTTATAATGTGACGACGGATAATGTGAGAAATCAACGGATGAAGGATATTACACGAGCAGTAGAACAGATCAACAACGAATTCCGCGCCGAAGTCGAGGATGCCGTGACCATTTCAGCTGTGTTTTATACCGATTACAACTTAAACGAAATTTTAGAAACGGACTATCAAGAGCCGGCTGCTTATGTTGAAGCTTATGATACGTATTTCCGGAGAATTTTGAATAGCTATACTCCTGTTTATGCCTCCATTCAAAGCATAAAAATTTTCGTAGAAAATCCTACGATGCTGCATTCAGGCGGCGTTGGTTATTTATCAAACGAAATTAAGCAGTCTGATTGGTATCAATTGCTGAAGGAAAGGAACAATTCTTACCCTATTTTCATCCGAACGCAGCAGGAGGATTTATATCTGAAAAGCGATGGCGCGGACAGGCGGAATACATTCAGCATTATCCGTGAAATGAATTATTTTGAATCCAAAAATAAATGGCAAAAGTATTTGAAAATTGATTTGAAAACGAGCACGATTGACCAAATATTTCGAAATCAAAACCTGCAGGGCAACATTTATTTAATTGATGATAAAGGTCATGTGGAGTATACGACAGACCCTGAGGTGGACTGGAGCGGAAAACCGGTATCGTTTGATGAATTGGTTTTTCCAAAGGATTCCATCCAATTTCCTTCAACGAATTCTTATGTGAGTTATTTGGAAAATTGGCGCATTGTAGGGACGATTTCGGAGGAAGAGGTGCTGAAGGACGTAAGACAGTCTAGAGAATTTGTTTTTGTGCTGGCCTGTTTAAATATTTTCATCCCAACGCTGATTATATTATGGATTTCACGTTCACTGCATGAGCGGTTGGTTCGCATTTTGCAGCATATGAAAAAAGTGAAGAACCAAAACTTCGATACGATTAAGCAGGGTGAATCCTTGGATGAAATCGGACAATTAACGAGCGAATTCAATCGGATGACGATACAAGTGAAAAGCTTGATTGATGATGTTTATATCGCGGACATTCAGACCAAAACATTAGAGCTCGAACGGAGGAAAGCGCAGCTGAATGCACTGCAAAGCCAAATCAATCCTCATTTTCTATTTAATGCGCTGGAAACGATTCGAATGCGAAGCTTGATTAAGGACGAGATGGAGACGGCCAAGATCATTCATAATATGGCGAAAATATTTAGAACCTCGCTCACTTGGGGCAAGGACCGCGTCATGGTTAGTGAGGAAATTGAATTTATATTGTGTTTCCTCGAAATTCAGAAATACCGCTTTGAAGATCGGATGAATTATCACATTCATGTAGATCCTTCTGCAAAAGAGTGCATGGTGCCCAAAATGATGTTTTTGCCTTTCGTAGAAAATGCCAGCATCCATGGCATTGAGCCTCTAAGACATGGAGGCAGCATTCAGGTGCAGGTTGAACGCGAGGCGGACACGTTAATTTTCTCGATCCGAGATAATGGAATTGGCATGAATGAACAAAAAGTAAAACAGTTTTATGGCTATTTGGAAAGCGACGAAGAGTTGGGCGAGAGAATTGGCGTTCAAAACGTTATTTACCGCTTGAAGCTGATTTATGGTGACCGTTTTCAACTATTAATTGAGAGTGAGCCTGGACAAGGCACATTTATTCGGGTTGCTGTTCCTGTAGAAATATGAGGTGCCCGTAAAACGAATATCGTATATGTTTTTTTAAGTTTGAACTATAGTTTATCGGGTAAACAAAGTATTTTGAATTACTTATAATGAAAGTGCTTACAAAATAAGTTGCACTCGAAAGGGGCTGGGGAAAGTGAAAAAGAAAATATTATTGACTTGTATGACTGCCTTTATGATCTTTACTGCTGCATGCTCGAACAGCGGCAATGGCGGAGAAGCAAAGAAAGCAGACAGCACGAACACTCCAACCGAACAAGCTAAAGATGGGGAAGAAAAAAAGCCGGTTGAGAAAGTAACCTTCTCTTATTTCAACGGTGTAGCAGCGGCCAAGGATACGAACACCAATGAAACGACAATCGGCAAAATTTTAGAAGATCAAACGGGTGTAAACTTTAAAATCGAGCATTTGGTTGGCGATTTGAACACGAAGGTTGGAACGATGATCGCATCCAACGCTTATCCGGATGTTATGATTCCGGATGCTGCAATAGACAAAATTCTTGAAGCAGGTGCGTTTATTGCATTGGACGACCTAATTGAAGAACATGGTCCGAATATTAAGCGTGTATACGGTAAATATTTCAATCAAATGAAAGCAGCGGATGGTAAAATTTATTTCCTGCCGTTTTCAAATACGGTTGGCGAGTACATTCCAGATCCGAATATAAACCAAGGTGCTTTCTGGGTTCAAAGACGTGTTTTGAAAGAAGCCGGTTATCCGAAAATTACGACTCTTGATGCTTACATGGATTTAGTCAAAAATTTTGTAGACAAGCATAAAGACGAAGATTTGACGGGAATCGTTTCTTTGACGCATGACTGGAGATTTTTCGCTACAGCTAACCCGCCGAACCATTTGGCAGGTTACCCGAATGATGGAAACGTCATCGTGGATATGAACACATTTGAAGCAAAAACATATGCAGCAGATGACAACACGAAACGTTGGTTGCAGAAGCTGAATGATATGAATGCTGGCGGTTATTTCGATAAAGCATCTTTCGTAGACAATTACGATCAATATTTGGCGAAATTAACTTCGCATAAGGTAGTAGGTTTCTTTGATTACGGCTGGCAGTTTGCTAATGCGCAAAATGCGCTCAAGGACGCCGCTAAACAAGATCCAACACAGGATGATTTCGTATACTTCCCGCTTCCTGTTACTTTTGACGGTCAAAAGGATCAATATCTGGATCCTCCAGGCTTTGTTAAAAACCGTGGTATGGGTATTACTGTAAGCGCGAAAGACCCGGTTCGCATTATTCAATATTTGGATAATTTGTTGACAGACGAGAACCAAATTCTTCAAAAATGGGGCATTAAAGGGGAAACGTACGAAATAAACGATAAAGGCCGGATGTACCGTACAGCGGAACAAATCGCCAAAATTGATGAAGCTTTCAACGAAAAATTTGGATTTAAATATTATTCTTGGAACTGGCCGCTATACAACAACGGCTCGTCCCTGCCGGATGGAAACTCCGTAGCACCAGGAATGCAAGCAGAAGTATTTCAAATGAGCTTAACCAATGAAGATAAAACTATTCTCGAGAAGTATGGCGTGAAAACGTATTCGGAAATGTTCGCAGCACCGGACGATCGTCCATGGTACCCTGCTTGGGGCATTCCGAAGGAGCAAGGCTCTCCACAGCAAATTTGGGAAACGAAAAAAGATGAGCTTACGAAAAAATATTTCCCTAAGCTTGTCCTTGCAAAATCAGCAGACTTTGAAAAAGTATGGACTGAGTACACCAATGCATTTAGCAAGCTCGATACGGCTGCTTACGAGAAATGGACAACAGATGAAGTGAAGAAATTGATCGAAGCATCCAAGCAATAATATAGAAGGAACGGTGGAAGGCCGGCTTGCGCATGCAAAATGCCGGCCTTTCTTCAAATATAAGAATTTATAAGTTTATTAGCTTATAAAAGGCTTATATTTCTCCGTCAAAGCTGCTTCAGCGTCCAGAGGTCGCCGAAGACGTCTTTGCTTGCTATCCAGCATCATTCAGTCCGGAAGGAGAGATTCAAGATGGAACATAAGCCCGATATGTCATCGTCAAACCTGGTGCTGCCTAAGAAGCCGTCGGGACTGAAGAATTTTGCGAAAAAGCTCATTGAGCAGCGCGTGCTTGTTCTTATGTCTGTACCGTTTCTAGCGTGGTTGTTTATTTTTAAATATATGCCTCTATGGGGGTGGACGATCGCCTTCCAAGCTTATAAGCCAGCCAAAAGCTTCAGTGAGCAGAAATGGATTGGGTTTGATCATTTTAAATTTTTGTTCGAAGACGAACGGTTTATTCGTGTCTTGAGAAATACGTTGGCGATGAGCGGAATCAATCTGGTTCTCGGCTTCGTTACGGCAATAACTCTTGCATTGTTATTAAATGAGGTTCGCAAGGTTGCTTTCAAACGCATTGTTCAAACGGTCAGTTATTTGCCCCATTTCATTTCTTGGGTAGTTGCGGCAAGCATTATTCAAACAACGTTATCTCCAGATGGCATCATCAATCAAATGCTGCTTTGGACCGGCTTTGTGGAAAAAGGCGAGGAAATATTATTTCTCGGTATACCCGAGCAATTTTGGACCATTTTTGGAGCAAGCTCTGTATGGAAAGATGTAGGCTGGAATACAATCGTCTACCTAGCGGCAATGACGATGATTGACCCTGCGCAATATGAAGCAGCAGAGATGGATGGAGCAGGCCGAATTAAACGGATGTGGTATGTAACGCTTCCGGGTATCAAACCGGTTATTATCGTATTGCTCATTATGAATATCGGGTATTTGCTTGAATCGGGCTTCGAGCCGCAGTATTTGCTGGGGAACGGCATGAACGTCGATTTTTCCGAAAACCTTGACATATTTGTTCTTAAATACGGGATTGCGCAAGGCAACTACTCGCTATCGATTGCAGCGGGCATGTTTAAAACCATTATCAGCTTTATTTTATTGTTCGCAGCGAACAATCTTGCAAAACGTATGGGCGAGTCCAGACTGTTTTAAAGGGAGGGGTACAACATGAGTCATTCGGCATCAGAAGCTGTGCCAAACAAACCAAGCCGCATCCGCTCATCACGCGGCGATCTCATATTTGATATTTGCAATTATATATTTCTTACCTTGCTGATGGTTGTTACTTTATATCCTTTCTTGAATACAGCCGCCGTATCACTTAACAATGCGACGGATTCGATTAAGGGCGGCATTTATTTGCTGCCAAGGATATGGACGCTGGACAATTACGCCTATGTACTAAAAGAAGCAACGATATTCCATGCGACGCTGATTTCCATCCTTCGAACGGTGATTGGTACAATAGCTACTGTCTTTTGTTCAGCGATGGTGGCTTACACGATTACTCGACAAGAGTATGTGCTTAGGAAATTCGTTACAATTGCGTTCATCTTGACGATGTATTTTAACGGTGGGCTCATTCCAAACTTTTTATTGATTCGTGATTTGGGTTTGCTTGACAACTTCTGGGTATACATCTTCCCAGGTTTAATTGGTGTATTTAACTTAATCATTATCCGTTCCTTTATTGAAGGGCTGCCTGAGAGCATTTTGGAGTCTGCTAGAATAGACGGAGCCGGCGATTTTAAAATGTTTTACAGTATCGTCCTGCCGCTTTGCATTCCTGTACTCGCGACTGTAGCGCTTTTCTCAGCGGTGTATCAGTGGAACCAGTGGTTTGATGTGTTCTTGTACAATTCATCAAATATCGATCTCAGTACGCTGCAGTATGAGCTGCAAAAAATTCTTCAGAACTCCAATGCTTCCTTGACGACGAAGTCGGCAGCCGATGCTTTCTCAGGTGCGGCTAATTCAGGAGCTAATTCAGTGACCCCGGTTGCGGTTCGGGCAACGATGACAATTGTGGCTTCCTTGCCGATCATTATGGTGTATCCGTTTCTACAGAAATACTTTGTAAAAGGTATGACAGTAGGCGGCGTGAAAGGTTAATAGACAGGGGGAAATACGATGAGCAGCAATGCAGCTAGTTCTATTCCTAAGCTATATGAAGCATTCAAAGATTCATTTGATATAGGCGCAGCGGTCAATCCGCGCACGATTGTTCAGGCTCGCGATCTCATTGCCACACATTTTAACAGCTTGACTGCTGAGAATGAAATGAAATTTGTTAGCTTGCACCCTTCCGAAGCTACCTATACGTTCGAAGAAGCAGACAAAATCGTCGCATTTGCAAGAGAGCATGGGAAAAAAATGCGAGGGCATACACTGGTTTGGCATAATCAGACATCCGATTGGCTGTTTGAAGAAGCGGATGGAAGCCCGGTTAGCGGCGAGAAGCTTTTGGATCGCTTGAAATCGCATATTCATACCGTTGTTGGCCGTTATAAAGATGATATTTATGCATGGGATGTCGTAAATGAAGTCATTTCTGACGAAGGCGCAGCTATGCTGCGTCCAACCAAATGGCTGGATATCGCCGGAGTGGACTATATAGCCAAAGCGTTTGAATTCACACATGAAGCAGATCCTAAAGCTCAGCTTTTCTACAATGATTATAATGAGTCGAACCCTCTGAAACGCGATAAAATCTATCAATTGGTTAAATCGCTGCTAGAGCAGGATGTCCCGATTCATGGCGTTGGCCTTCAAGCGCATTGGAGCTTATATAATCCTCATTTAGATGAAATAAGGGCTGCTATCGAGAAGTACGCTTCACTTGGCCTAAGACTGCAATTAACAGAGCTTGATATATCGATGTTCCGCCATGATGATGTACGAACCGACTTAGCAAAGCCTACTGAAGAAATGCTGGAGCTGCAGGAGAAACGATATGAGGCTGTCTTTCATTTGCTGACGGAATATCGCAATCATATTGATGCGGTTACGTTCTGGGGAGCGGCGGATGATTATACGTGGCTCAGTGATTTTCCTGTACGTGGACGGAAAAATTGGCCAATGCTATTTGATGAGAACCATGAGCCAAAAGGTTCGTTCTGGCGCGTCATGAAGCAGCACTCATCTCTCTGAGCCAGCTTACAAGGAGGCACGTTAATAAATGGACAGTCACACGTATAAGGCTTGGCTGAATCCTCAGCGGATAGAGGATTTGCATTTGAAAAAGGAGTATTCAGCTCTTTTTGGTCAGATCGTCTTTAGTGGCGTAGCGACCGGCGTTTTGGAAACGGCAATCAAAGAGCTGCAGCATGGTATTCGTGCCTTAATCGGCATAATCCCGGCAGTAAAGGAGCGGGCTGAGCCTGCGACGGCTGGCTTTCTTCATATTATGGTGGACTCCGTATTGATGGATTCTGATAGATGGGAGCCGTCCAAAGCGGGATATATGATTCGGTACAGCTCTCAGCAAGGCCATGGCAACTTATCTCTTGTCGGCGGATCAGATACAGCCGTATTATATGGTGTGTTTCATTTGCTGCGTCTATTAGGCGCCAGTAAGCCAGTGAAAGAACTGAATGCTGAGGAATCTCCAGCCATGTCGCTTCGAATGATTAATCAGTGGGATAATGCTGACGGTTCGGTAGAGCGAGGGTATGCGGGACAGTCTATATTTTATCAAAACGGAGAAATAACGAGTGATTTTAATCGAATAAACGATTATGCGAGAATGCTCGCATCCGTTGGCCTCAATGCGATTTCTATCAATAATGTGAATGTTCATGAGGTTGAAACGATGTTCATCACAGAGGAAAAGCTTCCTGTTGTTGCGGTTATTGCAGACATTTTCCGCAGGTACGGAATTACGCTGTTTCTGAGTGTTAACTTTGCTGCTCCTCTGCAAATCGGAGGTCTGGCTACTGCGGATCCGCTGGATGCTGGTGTGCAGCAGTGGTGGAAGGAAACAGCTGAACGGATTTACGCGTTCATTCCTGACTTCGGTGGTTTTGTCGTGAAGGCAGATTCTGAGCATCGGCCCGGGCCATTTGCTTATGGACGCGACCATGCAGATGGAGCGAATATGCTGGCTGAAGCGCTGGAAGCTCACGATGGCATCGTCATTTGGCGCTGCTTCGTTTATGACTGCATGCAGGATTGGCGTGATCGGAAGATCGATCGAGCACGTGCTGCATTTGACCATTTTAAACCGCTCGATGGTCGTTTTCGGAGTAATGTCATTCTACAAATTAAGAATGGACCGATGGACTTTCAGGTTCGCGAGCCCGTATCCCCATTGTTTGGCGCGATGAAGAAAACGAACCAGATGATGGAGTTCCAGATCACTCAAGAATATACCGGCCAACAGAAGCATCTTTGCTATCTCGTACCGCAGTGGAAGCAGGTAATGGATTTCGATACCTATGCGGAAGGTGCATCGACTGAAGTTAAGCGAGTGGTGGATGGCACATTGTACGGCATGAAATATAGCGGAATTGCAGCGGTGAGCAATATTGGGAATGAAGAGAGCTGGACAGGGCATATTCTCGCACAAGCCAATCTTTACGGATATGGCCGGCTGGTGTGGAACCCGGCTTTAACAGCCGAGGAGATTTCGCACGAGTGGATAGCCGCAACGTTTGGCAATGATGCTGAGATAGCTTTAGCAATCGGTGACATGCTGATGAAGTCGTGGCTGTTATATGAAAGCTATACGGCGCCGCTTGGCGTAGGCTGGATGATCACGCCTAACCATCATTTTGGTCCGGATGTTGATGGCTACGAGTATTCAAGATGGGGAACCTACCATTTTGCAGATCGTGACGGTATCGGCGTTGACCGAACGCAGGCGAGCGGAACAGGATATACCGCACAGTATAATGAACCAAACCGTTCGCAGTATGATAGTTTGGACACTTGTCCAGACGAGCTGCTGCTATTTTTCCATCATGTGCCTTATACCCATGTGCTCCATTCTGGCAAGACGGTCATTCAGCATATCTACGATACCCATTTTGCGGGTGCGGAGGAAGCCGATCAGATGCTGCGGGATTGGGCTGGTTTGGCCGATAAAATCGATGAAGCAAGGTTTGCGCATATCGCTGAGCGATTAGCCTTTCAAGCTGCTCATGGCAAACATTGGCGCGATGTGATCAATACGTATTTCTATCGTAAATCGGGCATTGCCGATGCGGCTGGTCGGAAAATATTTTAATGGGTTTGCATGCGAGGTGGAGATGTTTCCACCTCGTTTTTTGTTTGACGGTGGAATAGAGAGTAGAGGGGCGGTTCCAAAAGTAGGGGAGTAACTCATCAATGGGAGCGTTTAAGAGCATATAGGTTCTTAAAGTGGCGTGTCAGGCTTCGAATGCAGGCTGTAAGAACGTATACGTTCCTATATGCTCCAAAAGTGGAGGAGTAACTCATCAATGGGAGCGTTTAAGAGCATATAGGTTCTTAAAGTGGTGTGTCAGGCTTGGTTTGCGGGCTGTAAGAACGCATATGTTCCCATATGCTCCACAAAGCAGTCCTTTACCGTGTTGGTAGAGGGCTGTTTTTGTTTATAGATAAAACCTTTACAAATGATGAAAGCTTTGCAATCATAAAGTAATGGAATTTTATTGGAAATTGCGATGAGGAGTGAAGCTATGAAAGTCATGAGAATATCAGATTGGTTAGCTGCTGCAATGAAGTTAAGTATAATAGCTGCTTTTGTTATATTGTTAAGTGCTTGCAGCAATACAGTCAAGGTCGAGCATGTCGAGGCATTTAGCATAGAAATTTTTTCAGAGAAAAACAAAGATGGCTTTTATGAACAAGCAGGCTTTAAGAAGGTGAACTCTATTACTGCTTTGGCAGAAAATAAAAATTATACAAGCTCTGAAATCAAAATGGTTGTGGATTATTATGATCTGGATGGAAAATACGTTAAATCAGAAATCGTACATTCGAAATTCAGCAAGTCCCATATCACGATGGTTGAAGATGGAGATGATCGAAAAAAAGAGCTTCAGGAGCCATCAACCATTATCATCCCTGATGACAATTTACAAAATTTTCGATCCAGTGCTCTATCAGACGATGAGAAAAAGCAGATTAAACAACATGTATTAAATCTATTAGATAGATTATAAGTACAGGATAATCGAATATGGAGGAACTGCGAATGATTTCATTAAAAAATAAGATAGCTATCGTTACAGGAGCGAGCAGATCAACGGGAATTGGAACAGCGATTTGCCGTTCGCTTGCACGCTTAGGTGCAGACATCTTCTTTACGCATTGGCATGCTTTTGATGAAACGGAAGGCAATGGGGGAGAGAAGGACTGGCCTGAGCAGCTGCGTAAGGAATTAGAAGACTTAGGCGTGAGGGCAAGTCATATGGAAGCGGATTTTACCAATGTGGAAACACCTGCCCTTATAATGGAACAAGTAGAAAGGTCGTTAGGACACGCGACGATTTTAATTAACAATGCCACCTATTGCGTACCTTCCAATTACAAAAGCTTAGATATCAATATATTGGACCAGCATTATGCTGTGAATAACCGCGGACCGATATTGTTAAGCACAGAGTTTGCGAGCAGATTTGAGAAAAACCAAATTAAAGGGACGTCGGGCAGAATTATTTTTATGGTTTCAAAAGGGCCCGATCCTAATAATTTGGCTTACATTGCAACAAAAGGCGCATTGATTGGGCTAATCGAGCCGCTATCTGTAGGGTTGGCTCCGCTTCAAATTACAGTGAATGGGTTTGATCCAGGCCCCACCGATTCTGGCTGGATGGATGAGCAGATGAAAGCTGGCTTTTTGCCAATGTTCCCTATGGGACGCATCGGTTTGCCGGAGGATGCAGCTAAAGCAATCAGCTTCTTGGCGAGTGACGAATCGCAGTGGATAACCGGGCAAGTCATAAAATCTGAAGGTGGTTTTTTAGGTAAATAGTTGATTTTGTCCTTTCTCATCCTACATACACATGATAAAAGAAATCTATATAGTTTATAAAATCATTGAAATATAATTTATCGATAGTCATGATACAATTCCGTTAAGTGGGAAAATGGAGGGATGGCATTGTTGAACAAACCTATTTTGACTGAGCAATTTATGATGTTCGCGACGAGGGAATGCAAAGGCTCAAGCCGTTTGTATGAACAGCTATCATTAGCCATTGCAGATGATGATGAAATGCTTCAGATGGCTTCTTATTGCAGAGAAGGCCAGCCAGTACCCAATCTTTTTTTTGCTGCGGTTCAGTACTTGCTTCGCAAAGAGAGCAGCCACGAACTGCAAAAGTTTTATGGCAGCTTAGTTAACGATCCGAGAGATGCAGCAGAGGCATTTCCTTTTTTTAAACACTTTTGCCTTCAGCATAAAAACAAAATTGTTCAACTGCTCCAAAGCAAGCTAGTACAAACGAATGAGGTTAGACGCTGTGCTTACTTGTATCCTGCTTTTTGTTATATGTATCAAAAAACGAACAAACCATTAGCAATCATTGAAATCGGCACAAGTGCGGGGCTGCAGCTTTTTTGGGATAAGTATAGTTATCAATACAACAATAGTGAAACCTATGGAAATATAGATGCTGAACTGGTACTGCACTCGGAAGTTCGTGGAGACATTGCCTTGCATCTCCTAAAACAAAGTCCGCCGGTGATTGCAAGGATAGGAATAGATTTGCACGTTAATAATCTGGAAGAGGAAGACGATTATCTTTGGTTAAAGTCGTTGATTTGGCCTGAGCATAATGAGCGGATTGTGAATTTTGATAAAGCAGCTTCTTTATTAAAAGGGCAGCAGATGGAGTTGTTTCAGGGGAATGGCGTGAAACGACTTGCAGAAATGGTTGCTAAAATAACGGAGGATTGTGTTATTGGTGTGTTTCACACCCATGTAGCGAACCAAATGACTCATGATGACAAAGTTGAATTAACAGACAGCATTAGGAGAATAGGGCAACAAAGAGATATATTTCACCTCTACAATAATATGTGGGACCCAAATCTTCATCTTGATTATTATTTGGAGGGCAAGGAGCAAAAGGAAACGTTAGCGGAAACAGATGGTCATGGCCGTTGGTTTCGGTGGATGCTTTGATCCTACACCGTTCACTGTGGATTTAACGAAAGAGCATAATTTCAGCGCGCAGGGATAGAGGTCGAGAGATTTATGAAATGGGATGCGGGTGCTTACACCATTGCATGGAAAGCACAAAAGATTTTACTGCTTCCGAAGGAATATGCGCTGCTGCATTTCATGTACAGCCATGCAGGGCAAACGCTGTCGCGCGAGCAGCTGCTAGACAACGTCTGGCCAATGGAGGCGCCGGTAGATCGTACGGTAGATGATCACATTTACCGGCTGCGGCGCAAGCTTGCGCAATGGTCGCCGACTATTCAGATCGATACGGTACGTGGACTCGGTTATCGACTGCTGCTGAAGCAGGGTGGCCTGAATGACAACCCTCTAATCGAGCTGCCTTCGTTTACGGAGGAGCTAAGCGGAATTGTCAGCACTTATTTGCGCTATGGAAGAGGAGATGCGCTCCTCATGCTGACTAGAAATGAGCAAGTATTAGGCTTTAAGGTGGATCCAACCTTAAAGCTTTTATTTCGCGTAATGGAAGGCGATGTACGTTTTATTGTGCGGGAGGAGGCGGGCTCATTTGCAGATCGTGCCTTCCTTTTGCTGTACTTAAATCAGTTTATTGACCCGCAGGACAACCGTGAGTATGTGGCGATCGTTCGCAGGCAACAGGTGCTGGCGCAGATATGGCAAAACGAGCTCGAAACGATGTCGATCATCAGCATGCTGATGGATTGGGGAGAGTTCGAGGCTGCCAAGGAAAAGCTGGATTTGCTTAAAGCAGAAGTGAAGCGGAATAACTGGGAAGGGCTCATCCCCTACACCGCTAATTTAGAGCTGGAATTTGTGCTGCGCGCTGAGCTGTGGTCAGAAGTTGATTCGGCTGCAGAGGTTGTTGAAGCGAAGCTCAAACAGTTTCCTTATCAACGCGAGGAGGGGCATTACCTTGTTTTGAAGGGGATAGCGCTCTATCGTTCGAACAGAAAATCCGGCTTGTCCTTTATTGAACAGGGATTCTCGCTGCTGAAGCAGTCGCATTTTTTAGCCAATCTGTTAAACAGCTATCACACCCTTCTTATCATAACCAAGGTGCATGGCTGGGGAGCAGACCGGGATTACTTTGTGAAGGAATGGAGCCGGTTAACGGCACAGATTGGGCTGGATGATATTGCAAAACAGGTAAAGGAGCAGCTTCAAGCTGAGCTGAAACCTTACTAATAATTCTCTAGTAAATCTTTATTCATGCTCTGATATTGCTCTGATAATTGCCCGGTATTGTTTGATCTATCAACTCATACCGGAGGTTATCAAGATGGAAAATGCAAAAACGAATGATCCGATTTGGCACCCGCTGCGGGCAAAAAGCTTCCGCCAGCTGTTTATTGGCCAGCTGTTGTCCGACCTTGCGAATTGGCTTGATTTTATAGCGCTTAGCGCATTAATTGTTTATGCATGGAATCACGGCTCTATGGCAGTTGCCGCTTTATCGATCTGTGTCGGTTTGCCTTATGTCATTGTGGGACCGTTGATGAGTGTGCGTCTAAGTTATATTTCTGGAAAAAGCTTGTTAATCGGATGCGATCTATTGCGATTTGTATTCGTGCTGGCGATGGCTTGGGCGCCGTCGCTTCCTATTCTCCTGCTATTGGTATTGCTTAAGCACAGCATGAGCGCTGTTTTTGATCCGGTTAGGCAAAGCGCTGTGAAACGAATCGTTGACCGGCATTTGCTGGCGCAGGCCTCTTCACTCAGCCAAATGTCTGTTAATTTGACGAAGGTGTTGGGACCTATGATAGGCGGAGCAATAACGGCATGGCTCGGAGCAACGGTTCCATTTATCATAAGCGCTATATTGTATGCACTGTCAGCTCTCATGCTCAGTTTTATCCCGTCTTGGAGAGGACAGAGGGAGCAAGCGGCAAAGCCATCCGGCGGATTAAGGGTTGCATGGGAGCATGTGATGCGCAGGCCGCTCCTAAGGGCGGTCATTCTATATGCTGCTTCTTTGTTTTTCCTTATCTTTTTGTATGATGGTTTGTTCGTTTTGCTGGCGAAGGAATTGGGAATGGCTGAGAATTTATTCGGACTGCTCATTGGCGCGGTTGGTGCAGGCAGTGTTGCCGGCGCTTTATTGGCAGGACAATGGAGCGGGTGGAAGCAGCGGCCGCTTACCCATATGACGAAAGCGGGTATCGTAACTGGATTTCTCGTTATTGCGGTAGGAATTAGCGGAATGGGCATATTCCAAGCGGAGCTCGCTTTGTGGCTGCCGTTATGTGCGGCGCTTGGCTTTTGCAGCGCACAAAGCGCGGTGCCGTTTGGCTATGTGCTGCAAATAGAGACGACGGATGAAACGGTTGGTCCTGTGTTTGCGTTAGCGAATGCTTTTCAGACGAGCTCTATGCTCATTGCACCGGTAATAGGGGCGATGATGGCTTCGTGGTGGAGTGTCGGCAGTGTATTCCTCGCTGTTGGGGTAGCTACAACAGGAGTAGCGGCTATTTGCCTTTTTTACAGTGAGATGAAGGTAAATAAGCAGAGACAACGGTCAACCTTTAAACAAGAACTGAACGACTGATCACTGGCTATCTTAAATTTGACACAATGCATTGCTCGTATTTATCTTCAATAATGATAAGCTGGAGATATCTTCTATTCAGGGGTACAACGATGCTCAAAAAAACAGGTCTAGCTGCTTTGTATGCCAGTATTGCTTTTCTTATTTATCGTTATGGCGATGTGATTTTGACGTGGTTTCAGCAAGCGGATCATGTGCCGCTCGTCGTCATTATGGCAACGCTCGTCGCACTTTTTCCTGTCATCCCGTATCCCGTAATCGGCGGGCTCATTGGTGCTGCTCTTGGCCCAGTGTTAGGCGCGGCAGTGACTTGGACGGGCTCAGCGGCAGCATCCATTGTGATGTTTCTGTTTGTCCGCTATGGCTATCAAGAGTGGGGGAAGAAATTTCTCTATCGTTATCCAAGCATCGGAAAACTAACGGTGATGTTTGAGCAGAATGCTTTTCTGACGATTATGTTTGCTCGGCTCATTCCGTTCATTCCATCCATTGCAGTTAATATGTACTCGGCGCTAAGCCGTGTTTCCTTTACCGTTTATGCGATCGCCTCATCGATTGGCAAAATTCCAGCGATGCTGTTGTTCGCCACGATCGGTGACACGCTTATGACGGACCCAAGAAACGTATTTGTTACCGTCTTAGTATACGGCATGTTTATGGCGGTATCTCTTTATGTTTATCGAAGGTGGAAGCTTCAGTAGATTTCTTCTAAAACAACAAACGGCCTCTTTGCAGATGATGCGCGCGGAGGTCGTTTTTTTGTTGTACACTCTTTTCGAGAATACAATGCTCCTGCTATTCCAAAATGTTTAAAATGTTCTTTTTATGTTCGTAAATGTGTGTTATCATAAAAACGAACAATAACAAACATTAGCGTAGCTTGCGAGGCGAGTCTAACGCAAATAACTTTTAGGAGGCTTTTATCCAATGGAAGTACGCCATACTACGAATCCTACTGATGTGAAGCAATATGATACGGAACGTCTGCGCAGCGAGTTTTTGATCGAAAGCTTGTTTGAGCAAGATCAATTAAAAATGACATATACGCATTATGACAGAATGGTTGTAGGCGGAGCATTGCCTGTGAACGAGACGCTTGAGCTGGAGGATGCTGCAACACTAAAAACCGAATATTTCTTGGAGCGCCGCGAGGTAGGCTTCTTGAATATTGGCGGACCTGCTTCGATTTCCGTTGATGGGGAAGTATACGAGCTGAATAAGCTCGACGTGCTGTATGTTGGCAAGGGCAAACGTCAGGTGCTGCTTTCAAGTGTCGATAAAGCGAACCCTGCGAAGCTTTATTTCTGTTCCGCGCTTGCGCATGCTGAAATTGCAACACGCAAGATGACGATGGAGGAAGCGAATCCGACTCATCTTGGTTCACAGGAGACTTCCAATGAACGTATTCTTTATAAATATATTCACGCAGACGGCATCCAAAGCTGCCAGCTTATGCTTGGTGTAACGAGCTTGAAAACGGGAAGCGTCTGGAATACGATGCCTTCTCATGTCCATGACCGCCGCATGGAAGCATACTTATACTTCGACATGAATGATGATGCTCGCGTATTCCATATGATGGGCGAGCCTTCGCAGACGAGACATCTTGTTGTTGCCAACGACCAAGCAATTCTTTCACCGCCATGGTCGATCCACTCAGGAGTGGGCACAAGCAATTATACATTCTGCTGGTCGATGGCTGGAGAGAACTACACATTTACAGATATGGACGCCGTACCTGCAAGCGAGCTAAAATAGAAACATTCGCTACAGGGGGTGCACTATGCTTGCTGCCGAACGGCATCGTAAGATTATAGATAAATTGGAGCAGTTTGGCGCGGTCAAAGTTTCCGAGCTAAGCGAGCTGTTTCAAGTAACGGAGAAAACGGTTCGTGAAGATCTAGAGAAGCTGGAAGAAAAAGGATTGCTGAAACGGACCCATGGTGGAGCCGTGCCCCAGCAGGGAGGCGAGGATAGCCTATACCCGCTGCAATTCCCAAATAGTAAGCATCAACAGGAGAAGGCGGCGATTGCGGAGCTTGCTCTTTCCTGCATCGAGCCTAATGATATTATTGCGCTGGATGCTGGCAGTACTACGCTCGAAATGGCAAAGCGGCTGCCAAACATCCCGGTTACGGTGCTTACGAACGATCTGCTTATCATTCGGGAGTTGACTGCGAAGGATCAGGTAAGGCTTGTTATTCCCGGGGGCTACCGGCATAACAATTTGCTTATCGGCGCAGAATCGCAGGAATGGATTAAACGACTGAATGTACACAAGCTGTTTCTTTCCACAACCGGCATTCATATGGAATATGGGCTTACCATATTCACAGAAGAATTGACGAAGCTGAAGAAGCTGTATATGGAAAATGCCAAGGTCGTCTACTGCCTTGCCGATCATAGCAAATTCGATAAGGGTGCACTAATAACGTTTGCTGGTTTGCATGAAATTGACTATATCATCACAGATGAAGGTATAGATGCGGACGTTGCGGCGAGGTATGAGTCACAAAATATAAAAATGATGAAAGCAGCGCTTTCGGAAAATGGGAAGCGTACTAAAGGTAGGAGCTGAGCCGATGAGTTTGTTTGATTTGACGGGTAAAACAGCTGTCGTCACAGGTGCAGGGCGCGGGCTTGGAGAAGCGATTGCGCTTGGATTAGCACGAGCGGGTGCGGATATCGCGCTTGTCACGAACCAAACGCCTGCTGACAAAACGGCAGCAGCGATAAGAGAGCTTGGACGCAAAGCGATTACAATTCAGACCGATATTGCTGACCGAACGAAGCTTGCTGGAATTGTTGATCGTACAGTTGAAGAACTGGGACGCATCGATATTTTGGTCAACAACGCGGGTATCATTCGCCGCACTCCAGCTGCAGAGCATAGCTACGAGGACTGGCAGGATGTACTCGACGTTAACTTGAATTCTGTATTTCTCCTTTCCCAGCTGGCTGGGAAACATATGATTGAACAGGGCTCAGGGAAAATTATTAACATTGCGTCGATGCTAACCTTCCAAGGCGGAATTAATGTTCCGGGCTATACATCCAGCAAACATGCCGTTGCGGGTCTTACCAAAGCGCTTGCCAGCGAATGGGCAGCTAAAGGCTTGCAGGTAAATGCAATAGCCCCAGGCTACATGAGTACAGACAACACCGAAGCGCTTCGCGAGGATCCTGTTCGCAGTGCTCAAATTTTGCAGCGCATACCAGCGGGACGCTGGGGGACATCGCAGGATTTGATTGGACCAGCGGTGTTCCTAGCCTCTTCAGCTTCTGATTATATGAACGGCCATATCTTGGCTGTTGATGGCGGTTGGCTGGTTAGGTAATTGTATAAAAAACCAATAAGGCTTTCCTTTTGCAGCGCAGGCTGCTTAGAGGAAAGTCTTTTTTTGATATTATAATGATTTCCATTGTATGGTTATTATTTTGCGTGTATAGTTATTCGTGATCCTAAAAAATGCGATCAACAATTGAAATAAGTGGAAATAGGTGCTCTTGCGGTATAGCTTGAGCTTAAAAGGGAAGTCCGGTGCAAAACCGACGCGGTCCCGCCACTGTAACAGAGGAGTCTAAGCGCTAACGCCACTGATCTAAACCGGTTGGGAAGGCAAGCTTACGATGATGATTCTGGAGCCAGGAGACCTGCCTATTTGAACGACACTGATTTTACCTACGGGAGATAGGGAGGTGTTAAGACAGAACCGCTGTTTATTAAAACGCCGGGCGTCTTTACCTTTGCTTCTTTAAGGTAACGACGCTCTTTTTTGTGCTTTTATTTCATGATAATTACATTTATTAGGAGGAAATATGAACGTGAGCAAACTGCAAAACAGTGTACTTGGATATCCGCGTATCGGCGAAAATCGGGAATGGAAAAAAGCGCTTGAAGCTTTTTGGAAAGGTGATTTGGACGAAACGATATTCCTTCAAACGCTTGAAAGCATTCGCCTTAACAACCTGAAGCTGCAAAAGGATAAAGGAATTTCTTTAATCCCTGTTAATGATTTTACGTTGTATGATCAAATGCTGGATACTGCAGCGATGTTTGGCCTTGTGCCAGAGCGTTTTTCCTACGATGGAGGTCCTGTTCCCGTACAGACCTACTACGCAATGGCGAGAGGGACACAGGAAGCACAAGCCTGCGAGATGACCAAATGGTTTAATACCAACTATCACTATATCGTGCCGGAACTTGCGGGTGCTGCACCGGTACTGACGGAAAACCGTCCGCTGATTGCATACCGCGAAGCCAAAGAAAAGCTTGGCATTGAAGGTAAACCTGTCATTATCGGTCTATACACCTTCCTCAAGCTGTCGAAGGGCTACGATGCCAAGCAGCTTCCGCAGCTTATTGAGCAGTTTATACCGCTTTATGCTCAGCTGCTTAAGGAGCTTGAGCAAGAAGGCGTACAATGGGTGCAAATCGATGAGCCCATCCTTGTTACTTCGATTTCTAAGGAAGAGATGCAATGGGTTGAATCTATTTATGCAAGGCTGAACCAAGCAGCACCAGCGCTTAACATCATGCTTCAAACGTATTTTGAAGCGGTTGAGCATTATGAAGCTGTAGTTGCTCTGCCGGTACAAGCGATCGGTTTGGATTTCGTTCATGGCTTAGTGCAAAACTTGAAGTCGCTGGAGCAATTTGGTTATCCGAAGGATAAGCTCGCTGGTATCGGACTTGTAGATGGACGCAACATTTGGCGCTCAGACTATAAGCAAAAGCTCGAATTGCTGCAAAAGCTTTCGGCATACATTCCAGCTGAGCGCACGATCATTCAATCGTCATGCAGCCTGCTGCATGTGCCGGTAACGGCAAAAAACGAAACCAATCTGCCAGTAGAGCTGCGTGAGGCGCTTGCATTCGCGGAAGAAAAGCTGGATGAAATCGTGTGGCTAAGTGAAACAGCGACTGTAAATGCGGCGGACATCTCAGAACTGCGCAAGCTTGAGCTTAAGCTTAACGGCGAGCGGATTCATCATTTATCCATTTCTCCTGCCCGCAAACGTCAAGCTGCTGATGCAGCAGTGGTATCGGCGCATCCTTCAACGAGGCAGAATCCATTTGCGGAGAGACAAAAGCTGCAGCAGCAAAAGTGGAATTTGCCGTTCCTTCCAACAACGACAATAGGCAGCTTCCCGCAAACGCTGGATGTACGTCAAGCAAGGCAAAAATGGAGAAAAAACGAGCTCAGCTCACAGGACTACTCTTCCTTTATCAACGATAAAATTAAAAATTGGATTGAAATCCAGGAAGAGCTTAACATTGACGTCCTCGTTCACGGTGAATTTGAGCGTACGGACATGGTCGAATTTTTCGGAGAGAAGCTCGATGGTTTCGCATTTACAAAAGGCGGCTGGGTTCAATCGTATGGTTCCCGCTGCGTAAAGCCGCCGGTCATTTATGGCGATGTTGTATTTACTGAACCAATGACAGTAACCGTAAGCGTGTATGCGCAGTCGCTGACAAGCCGTCCGGTAAAAGGGATGCTGACGGGTCCGATTACGATTTTGAACTGGTCATTTGTCCGCAACGATATCACACGCGAGCAGGTCGCATACCAAATTGCGCTTGCACTCTCAGAGGAAGTAAAGGCGCTTGAGACTGCAGGCATCGAAATGATCCAGGTTGATGAGCCAGCTTTGCGAGAAGGCTTGCCGCTTAAACGCAGTGATTGGGATGCTTATTTAAAATGGGGCGTGCATGCGTTCCGTCTATCGACTTCAGCTGTGCGTGACACAACACAAATTCATACACATATGTGTTATTGTGAGTTCCATGATATTATCGATTCCATTCTTGCGCTGGATGCGGATGTCATCTCCATTGAAACCTCGCGCAGCCATGGCGAGCTGATTCATAGCTTTGAGGAGAACACCTATGACCAAGGCATTGGCTTGGGCGTTTACGACATTCACAGCCCGCGTGTACCGTCCGTGGAAGAAATGGTCAGCATGATCGAGCGCGCCATTAAAGTGCTAGATCCTACGCTCTTCTGGATCAATCCGGACTGCGGCTTAAAAACACGCGGAATGGAGGAAACGGTTGCTTCACTGCGCAACATGATGCTGGCTACTTACCAAGTCAGAGAGCAGCGTGCTGCATTAGCGAAGGTTTAAACCCTAAATACAATAAGACAGTCCAGAACTAGGTTATCTGTTCTGGACTGCCTTTTTTTTTCTTATGAACGAAATTAATCCAAAGAGATGTAGGAGACGGAACGTTGACGCAAAACAGACTCTTCATGGTCGTTGCTGTACGGGGCTGCATCGGCGGATTGTGCTAGGACATGCTTGACGGCGGAGACGAATAAGTCGAGAACGCGCCCATCCTGATCCGTTTTGTCATAGTGATACTGGTTAAGAGGTGGTAGAGGAATGCTGCCGATAAAAGACTGAAGCAGGTCGCTCCATCGTTCTAAGTCAATGGGCTCTTCTGTGTCGCTGGCAAATAGTTCACTCCAGCCGAAGCCCTGATTGCTTGTTAAACGAAGACATACCCGGTGGCCTGCAGAATCGACGGCAAGAGCAGGAATGACGAATAGCTCGATTCGTGTGACAGATAAATAAGGGGTCTGTTCCGTAAAAAGATGCAGATTTCGTGCACAATTTGTCAACATATACATCTCTCCTTTATTCGCTTACGAGGTTAGCTGTCGGATTCGGGCTAGAGAGAAAGCCCTACCAGGGTTACAAATCCCTGGATTCACCCCTTGCGAATCGATTTCGATCGATCGCGATGGTTCCCCCGCTTTTTCATTCGAAAAATTCAGCGTAAATAGTTTACTCTTAATTATACCCTTCATTAGCGCATCTGTAAATCAGAACTGCTTAAAATAACGATGCATAGGAGACAGCTTGTTTAAATAAAGTATGCTCTTCACGGTCATATTCACAGTTTGGAAAAGTGTAATGAATGGATTCTATATGCAAAGCAGCGGCTGCAAACAAATGATATATACGCTCGTCCTTCATCATTGGATCTGTTTGAATAACCAAAGGAGAAGTAAGAGGAAGAGTGCCGATGAATCTCAGCAGCATACTGCTCCATCTGATCCAGTCGCGAGGCTTCTCGGATTTTTTAATAAACAGCTCACTCCAGCCATGACCATAAGCAGTGGAGATCCTTAGGCAAACACGGTAACCATTAGATTCAAGCATGGAAGCCGGCAGCACAAACATTTGAATTCGTTTAATTTCAAACAAGGCAGCAGGATGATTTTCCAAGCTTGGCAAGGGTACTTCAACTGGTGTAGACATCAATGAGATCTCTCCTCGATTTGAATAATTCACCGACAATACTCAGCCATATTGGCTTGCCGTCTATGGTAAACCCGAAATGAATTATTGTAAAACTGTGGTATATCGTGAAAAGGCAGCCATATGCCAAATTAAAAGAAATCCATTCGTTATGCCAGTAAAAAAAGGGTAATTCTTCGAAATACTCGTTTATTCTCTTCCATTCTCGATTATAGAGAAATCTGATTATTCACGCATAAAATCGTTAGAAAGGGAATGAACACTATTTTTGAAAACAAGAGTAAAACTGAGAAATAGTGAGATATCGAGAGATCGAAATGAATGTAAGCGTTGCGAATCGCTCTGCAAGGCTGAAACTGGCTAAATTAGGCAGCAGGCTGCCTTTACAGTATTTATAGCGAGGAGTAATATTCGATACAGGATTTATAAATAAGTTTCGATTTACTGATCGCTGAGTTTCCGTGAAAGCGGAAGCGGGGGAACCAATAATGACGCGATGCGCCTGTTCGATGTGAGAGTCGAACAAACGCAGAGCAGGGGTGAATCTTTGACAGGTGCCATGGATACCGGTCAAAGTAGGGCGACTCTCACCGCCCGAATCCGACAGCTAACCTCGTAAGCGTGGACCGAGAGAGGAATGATGAAGCTTGTGATCGATTAACTTCGACCGCAGAGTGTCATAGACCTCTGTGGTTTTTTGTGCCCAAAAAAGTTTAATTTGCTACAAAATGTAAGAAAACGCTGAGTCCTGCAGCAGCAGGAACGGGGGAACCAACGAACGATTCGTGTGTAATCACGACTTCGCTTCATGGGGTGAATCGCTTGAAAATGATCAAGCGTAGGGCAACTCTCAAGGCCCGAATCCGACAGCTAACCTCGTAAGTGTACTCGAGAGAGGCAACAGCCATCGTGCTTCCCGCGGCTTATTCTGCTGCGGGCAAAGAAGCCGCGGGAAAAGTTCCTCTTATCCCAAGGCTTCTTTTTTGTTGCCTTTTTTACCATATGGAGGAGAATTCGGTTGCAGGAAGAGCATATTATTGTTGCTGGTCTAAACGAGGCTGGCCAATCATTCATACGAACTTTGCAGTTTCATCAATTAAAATTTATCGTTTTGACCAATAGCAAACAGGAAGAAAAACAGCTTCGCAAGCAGGGTATCAGCAATGTTTTGTACATCAATTCGAATGATCGTCAAAGCTGGAATGTTCCTTCGATGAACATTAGCGAGGTATTTATATTCGAGAGCAGCTTGGCGCTTAGCTGCCGCTTTGTACAGTGCTGCAGAGCTTGGACCTCAAAGTCCATTTACGTCATCACACAGCAGTGGAATCCAAGGGCTATTTACAAGGGGCTCGGAGCGGATCATATCGTATTCTCTCATACCGGTGAAGTCGGTTTTCTATTAAGCAACAAATAATGCAGGAGGGGTTTACATGCAGGATTTTTATATGTTCGGGGCGTTGTTAGCTAGCTTCGGTTTATTTTACGGATTTTTAACTTGGTGCTCCAGTGTTATTGAGAAAACAGGGGGCGAAGGCCTATGACTGTCATAGCGATAGCGGCTGTATTTGTTTTCGTTTATCTGATTTATGCGTTAATTCATCCGGAGAAGTTTTAATAGAGGGGGATTTACAAGATGGATATTTTACAATTGCTTATCGTCATTGCCGTTCTTGTATTGTTAGTTAAGCCGCTTGGTACTTACGTCTATCATGTGTTCTCCAATGAACACAATCGGTTAGACAAAGTATTCGGAGGGACGGAGCGATTTATATTTAAGCTTATTGGTCTCAAAAAAAGAGAGGGCATGAGCTGGAAAATATACGCACTCAGCTTTGTTGCAACCAATTTAATTTTAGTTGCTTTCAGCTATTTGATATTGCGGTTCCAAAATGCGCTGCCGTTTAATCCAAATGGCATGGCAGCCATGGAGCCTACACTGACTTTCAATACAGTCATCAGCTTTATTACCAATACGAATCTTCAGCATTACAGCGGGGAAAGCGCCTTATCTTATTTCTCTCAAATGGCGGTCATCATGATGATGATGTTCACGTCAGCGGCGACGGGCTTCTCTGTTGCCATCGCGTTTGTTCGTGGGATTACGAGTAAAGGAACGACGATCGGCAACTTTTTCGAGGATTTTGTAAAAGCACACACAAGAATTTTTCTTCCGATTTCCTTTATTATCACGCTAGTGCTTGTCGCTCTTCAGGTGCCGCAAACACTTGATCCAACATTTACAATTAAAACGCTTGAGGGAGCCATGCAGCAAATTGCAATCGGTCCTGTAGCTTCGCTTGAATCCATCAAACATTTGGGCACAAACGGCGGCGGTTTTTTTGGAGTGAACTCGGCTCATCCATTTGAAAACCCAAATCCATTAACGAATGTGATTCAAATCTTGTCGATGTGGGCGCTGCCGGCTTCGCTGCCTTATGCATTTGGGCTTTTTGCTAAAAACAAAAAGCAGGGCTGGGTTGTATTCTCCGCCATGATGTGTCTGTTTCTAGTGTTTCTAAGCCTTGCTTACACATCGGAGAAAACAGGCAATCCTGCTATGAGCGCACTAGGAATCGACGCTACTCAAGGAAGCATGGAAGGCAAGGAAGTAAGGTTCGGTATCGCGCAATCGGCACTGTTCACAACGGTAACAGCCGCTGCGACAACGGGTACCGTCAACAATATGCATGACACGCTTACACCGCTTGGCGGCTTGGTCCCGCTTGCTGAAATGATGCTTAATGTCGTCTTTGGAGGCAAGGGAGTAGGGCTTATCAATATGCTCATGTACGCCATACTAGCTGTGTTTATATGCGGGCTGATGGTTGGGCGAACGCCAGAGTTTCTGGGACGAAAAGTAGAGCCGCGAGAAATGAAACTGATAGCGATAGCGATTCTAGTTCATCCCTTCATTATATTGGTGCCCACCGCCATCGCTTTTATGACGGATTTGGGTCACGGGGCGATAACGAATCCAGGGTTCCACGGCATTAGCCAGGTGCTTTACGAATATACGTCATCGGCAGCGAATAATGGCTCCGGCTTTGAGGGATTAGGCGACAATACGCCGTTCTGGAATATTAGTACTGGGCTAGTCATGCTGACCGGCCGTTATATTTCGATGATTGCGATGCTTGCGGTTGCAGGTTCTCTTGTTCGCAAGCAGCCTGTTCCAGAAACAATCGGGACGTTCCGTACAGATAATGGACTTTTCACTATATTACTAATTGGTACTGTTCTTTTAATTGGTGCATTAACCTTCTTGCCGGTCATCGTGCTTGGGCCGGTTGCAGAATATTTGACACTCCGCTAACGGATGAGGTGAACGATAATGAATAAAAATAAGAAGAATAATTTACTGTCGGGAGATGCGGTTAAACATGCCGTCATCGATAGCTTTGTGAAATTAAATCCAGTTACGATGATGAAAAATCCAGTTATGTTTGTTGTCGAGGTAGGGACGGTTATCGTTCTGCTGATGACTATTTTTCCAAATTACTTTAATTCTCAAGAACGCATAGGCTTTAATATTACCGTGTTTTTCATCCTGCTTTTCACGCTGCTGTTCGCTAACTTTGCTGAAGCCATTGCAGAGGGCAGGGGCAAGGCACAGGCCAATTCGCTCAAAAAATCTAAGCAGGAAATGAGCGCCAATAAGCTCGTCGGCAGCTCTATCGTAGTCGTATCATCAACGGAGCTCCGCAAAGGCGATATTTTCATCGTATCCCAAGGTGAGATGATTCCTGGTGATGGCGAGGTCATTGAAGGGCTGGCTTCCGTAGATGAATCAGCGATTACAGGTGAATCGGCGCCAGTTATTAAAGAAGCTGGAGGAGATTTCAGCTCGGTTACAGGCGGTACAAGGGTTGTGAGTGACAAAATTAAAGTGCGCATGACGAGTGACCCTGGGGAGTCATTCATCGATCGGATGATTGCCCTTGTTGAAGGAGCGAAACGTCAGAAGACGCCTAATGAAATTGCGCTCAATACACTTTTGACTAGCTTAACGATTATTTTCTTAATTGTAGTCGTTACGTTGGCACCAATCGCTGACTATTTGGGTATCCACTTAGAAATTCCAGTATTAATCGCGCTGCTCGTATGTTTGATTCCGACGACCATCGGCGGATTATTATCAGCAATCGGCATTGCTGGGATGGATAGAGTAACTCAGTTTAATGTACTGGCTATGTCAGGTAAGGCTGTTGAAGCAGCAGGCGACATTAATACGATGATTTTGGATAAAACAGGAACGATCACGTTCGGCAACCGGATGGCAAGCGAGCTTGTCCCTGTCGGAGGCAGCAATCTTCAAGCTTTATCGGGTTGGGCGTCTATTAGCTCGCTTAAGGATGAAACGCCTGAAGGCCGATCTGTGCTTGAATGGATGAAGAAGCAGGGCTTAAGCTATGATGCTTCACTTGCGGAAGGCGGCGAATTTATTGAATTCAAAGCAGAGACGCGAATGAGCGGTATTGATCTGGCAAACGGCCGCCGAGTTCGGAAGGGCTCTGTCGATGCGGTTCGGAAGTGGGTAGCTTCTCAGGGGGGAACCATCCCATCCGATTTGGATAATATTTCGAATACGATTGCTACATTAGGCGGTACACCGCTCGCAGTAGCTGTTGATAACCAAATCTTTGGTGTTATCTATTTGAAGGATACCGTTAAGCCAGGAATGAAGGAAAGATTCGATCAGCTGCGTGAAATGGGCATCAAAACGATTATGTGTACGGGAGACAATCCGCTTACTGCAGCAACCATCGCACATGAAGCGGGAGTCGACGATTTTATTGCGGAGAGTAGGCCGGAAGATAAAATAGCGGTTATACGCCGTGAACAAGCCGAAGGAAAAATGGTTGCGATGACTGGTGACGGTACAAACGATGCTCCTGCACTTGCCCAAGCGGATGTGGGTCTTGCTATGAACAGCGGGACGATTGCTGCAAAAGAAGCTGCCAATATGGTTGATTTGGATTCGGACCCTTCCAAAATTATTGAAGTCATTGCTATAGGCAAGCAGCTGCTTATGACAAGAGGGGCACTGACGACTTTTAGTATCGCTAATGATATCGCCAAATATTTTGCAATCATTCCAGCGATGTTCATGCTTGCCATTCCCGAGATGGGCGTTCTAAATATTATGAATTTAGGCTCTCCATTGTCTGCTATACTGTCGGCGCTTATTTTTAACGCCATTATTATTCCGCTGCTTATCCCGCTTGCCATTAAAGGCGTAGCGTACAAACCGATGAGCGGAGCCAAATTGCTTAGCCGCAACGTATTCATTTATGGTCTGGGCGGTGTCATTGTTCCGTTCGTTGGCATTAAACTCATCGACTTTGCAGTGCATTTATGGATTTAATATAACCATACACGAAAGAAGGCTTACCTATATGAATGAACAAGCGAAAAACGCTTCACGATTTCAGTTGTCGTCTTTAATGATACCTTTACGAATCAGCATCATATTTATGATTATTTGCGGCATTATTTATCCGCTTGCAAGCACGGGAGCAGCTCAGCTGCTGTTCCCTAAGCAAGCGAATGGTAGCCTTATAAAGGATAGCTCCGGCCAAGTCGTTGGTTCAGAGCTGATCGGCCAAAGCTTTGTTGATCCGAAATGGTTTCAAGGACGTGTATCAAGCATTGACTATAATGCTGCCGGTTCTGGATCGAACAATTTTGGACCATCCAATCCAGCTTTAATCGAAAGAACCAAAGCTTCGATTGAAGCTTGGAAGGCACAAAATCCAGATGTACCGGTTTCCCAGCTGCCGATCGCTTTAATTACGAACTCGGGCTCAGGCCTTGATCCGCATATTACGCCACAGTCGGCTGATGTACAGATCGCAAGAATCAGCAAGCTGACCGGCGTATCGCCAGCAGAGCTTGAGCAATTGGTTAAATCAAATACGGAAGGACGCGATTTAGGCGTTTTCGGTGACGAACGGGTTAATGTGTTGAAGCTGAATATCGCATTGTCAAAAATGTTGGGGGAATAGCCATATGGCTCCACTGAAAAAGAAAACGCCAGAGGAGCTGCTGCTCTCCATCGCAAAGCTGCATCAAGGACGTCTGAAAATACTCATTGGAGCGGTAAGCGGTTCAGGCAAAACGTATCATATGCTGCGAGAAGGAACAGAGCTGAAGCGAGATGGCATTGATGTTGTTCTTTGTGCGGTTCCTAGGCCGCAGAGTCCGGAGACGCTCGAATTGATTGAACCTTTCGAGCGTGTGCCAAGCATCCATTGGCAGAAGGATGGTGCAGAGCAAAAGGATCTTGATCTGGATGCTTTGGTTAAGAGGGACGCTGAGGTGCTGCTCATCGATGGGCTAGCCCATCGCAATCGAGAAGATGCAATGTTTCAAACGCGGCTAGAAGATATTATTTTTTTGCTTGGCAAGGGCATAAGCGTTATTACGACAATCAATGTGTATGAGCTCGAGGGTGTAGATCAGGCTGTTCTCAAATGGACGGGGATTCGTCCGAGCTGCACCGTTCCTGCTCATACGCTTGAGCTTGCTGATGAGGTTAGGCTGATTGATGTATCGCCTGAAACGATGCTAAAGCGGTTTGAGGATGGAACGCTTGGCGTAAAGCCCGATCCTGCAATTTCCCTTCGGGGAAATCTTGCGGTGCTGCGAGAGCTGTCGCTGCGGCTCGTCGCAGAGGGAGTCAATGAGTCGCTGGAGAAGCATCGGGAGGAGATGGGGCTCACGGGTCCGTCGGGTGCTTCCGAGCGTATTCTGGTTACCGCACAATATCATTGGAACGGCTCTTTATATGTAAGAAGAGGACAGCAAATTGCCCGCAGGCTTAATGGAGATGTCGTAGTCGTTTCCTTTAAAGAGCCGCAAAAAAAACTGACCAAGGAAGAGCATGCTTTTAAAGCTTCAATAAAGAAGCTTACCGTTAAAGTAGGGGGTACATTTGAGGAGCTGCCGTTGCAAAGCCGCCGTCGTTTGCCGTCTGCTCTAGTAAGGTATGCGGAGGAGCACCAGGTTACTCGCATCGTTATGGGCCATTCCAAGCAGAGCAGATGGCAGCAGCTCAAACAGGGCTCGATTGTTGACAGCGTACTGCGCAAGCTGAGGCAGATCGATTTATTTCTTATGGCAGACCGCTCAGAGCAAGAAGGCGAGCGGATTTTGCCTGTTAAGCAAAGAAGTGATTCTCGAAAAGCGTTGTTTCGAAGGTTCTCCCCAGATGAGCGCGAGCAGCAAATGGAATCCATCAGAAGAGGCAGCTTCAATCTGTATATCGGGGCGGCGCCAGGCGTCGGTAAGACGTATCGGATGCTTGCTGAAGCGAACATGATGTATCAGAAAGGTATAGATGTCGTTATTGGCATCGTGGAAACACATGGGCGCGAGGATACATTGAAGCAGATTGGAGAGCTGCCGATTATCGCTAGGCAAACGATTCAATATCGAGGTACTCAGCTCGAAGAGATGGATGTTGAAGCGATAGTTAGCAGAAATCCCGATGTTGTGCTGGTGGATGAGTTAGCTCATACGAATGTGCCGAGCAGCTTGAGGAAGAAGCGTTATGAGGATGTCATTTATTTGCTGCAGAAGGGAATATCGGTTGTTTCGACGATGAATGTACAGCATATTGAAAGCTTGAATGACGCCATTGAACAGGTTACTGGCGTTCGTGTTAGAGAAACGGTACCCGATGCGATCATAAGGCTGGCAGATCAAGTAGAGCTGATCGACGTGACACCGCAAATGCTGCAGCAGCGTATGAGAGATGGGAAAATATATGCCAAAGCTAAAGTGGAACAAGCGCTTGGTGCTTTTTTTACGACAGGCAATTTAATTGCGCTGCGAGAGCTTGCCCTTCGCGAGCTTGCTGATGATGTGGATGAACGGCTTGAAGCATGGGATCGCAATCAGACGCTGCGTGGAACGCTGCGCCGAAGAGAGGTCATCTTTGTTGGCATCGATATTCTCGTGGACGCAGAGCGGCTTATTCGGCGGGGCTTCCGCATTGCGTATCGGCTGAAGGCGCAGTGGCATGTGCATCATGTGCAGGATGGCGCACCTTGGACAGACGAGGCGATCAATAAGCGTGATCTGTTGATGAAGCTGACCGAGAGGCTTGGCGGAGTATTTGAAATGTCCAAAGCGGAGAGCAGGGAGCATATTGCAGGTACACTTCTAACGGCAGCCAATCGCATCAAAGCAACGCAGCTTATCGTCGGGCAGCCTAGCAGAAAGGCGTGGTATGCAAGCTTTCGCGGCAATATCGTCCGTGAATTGCTGCAATCCGGCCGTCATATGGATATGCTCATTGTGGCGAACCGGATTACGGATAAACATTAAAAAAAGGGATTATCTAGTCAGCGCTTAAACCTCGCTGAGCAGATAATCCCTTTTATGCTTGTAGGCTGGATTAGACTTTGGTTATCGGTTCAATCCAGTCTTGAGACCACACTTGTATTTCACGGATAATCGGCTCAAGAGCAAGGCCTTTTTCCGTTAATGAATATTCTATGCGTACAGGTATTTCAGGGTAAACATGTCTATCGACAATACCTTCATTCTCAAGCTCTTTGAAACGTTCTGACAGCAATCTGCCGCTGATCGGAAGGGCGGATTGAACGGCGCAGAAGCGCTGCGGGCCGGACAAAAGCTGGAATATGATAAGGCCGGTCCAACGCTTGCTTATAAGTTCCATTCCCTTCTGAAAACGGGGACAAAGGTTAGTTTGATCCATGCGCATCACCTCTTTTTACTTCTAATAAGTATAACTCCAATATCTTATTTATACAAGCACACTTGGATATTGTTAATTACTTGACTATCTTTAGTTATAAAATTATAATTAGTTACAAATAGTAAGTGAATTTAAGGAGGTACCGCAATGAATCCTTTATTTCTAGCACATGGATCACCGATGCTCGCTGTCGAGCAAAATGAATATAGCGAATTTCTGAAACAAACAGGTGCCAGTCTAAAGCCGGATGCGATCGTTATTTTCACGGCGCATTGGGAGACGGACATCGTTACGATTTCATCCAAGGATGATGAATATGAAACGATTTATGACTTTTATGGTTTTCCTGATGAGCTCTACCAGATCAAATATGCTGCTAAAGGCTCAGTAAGAGTCGCTGAGCATGTTGGCCATTTGCTGAGCGAAAATAATATTCAGGTAGCATATGATAATGAAAGAGGACTGGATCATGGCTCATGGACGATGCTTAAGCATATGTTCCCGAAGGCAGATATTCCTGTCGTGCAGATTTCTGTAAATCCATATCGTGCTCCGGAGGAGCAGTTCCGAATTGGCGAGGCGCTGCGCAGCTTGAGCTCACAAAATATTTTGCTCATTGGCAGCGGCGTGACCGTTCATAATCTTCGTGCTGTAAACTGGGGACAGAAGGAGCCGGAGAGCTGGGCTGTCCAGTTTGATGATTGGCTAATAGAAAAAATGAATAAGCACGATACAAATTCGCTATTTCAGTATGAACAGCTTGCTCCACATGCTAAAATGGCAGTACCCCGTGCAGAACATTTTGTTCCATTATATATAGCTTTAGGAAGCGGCAGCCAGGAGTCAGCTCCAAAGGTCATTTATCGAAGCTATGAATTTGGTACGCTAAGCTACTTATGCATGCAATTTTAATTGCGTATACTTTTAGAGAAGGTGAACTAGCATGATTAAACCTAATATAGCAGCACTTATTAAGAACAAACTAAAACGAACGCAAAGCGGCAATGATGACATTTATGTGATCGGTCCTGTGAAGCTTCCCGTCGACCTTGACGGAGAAACTAAGATTTTTCATTGGTATAGCTGGCTCCGCAAAGAAGCAGGCGAGGAGCTGTCTCCCGAGCAGCTCGTTGATGATTTAAATCGTTTCTCTTATGCGGATCTGCAGCAATCAAGCGTTCTCGTATATGGCGATTTTGAAAATAATGAAGACGCGCTAATTCGGATGCACAGCATCTGCCATACAGGCGATATCTTCGGAAGCGCAAGATGTGATTGCGGTTTTCAGTTAAAGCAATCGATGCGGATCATAATAGAGCACGGCACGGGGGCGCTCTTTTATTTAGCCAATCATGAGGGCCGTGGAATCGGCTTGTTCAGTAAAGCGATTGCCTACCTGCTTCAAGAGGATGGGCTCGATACGGTTGATGCGAATACAGAGCTTGGTTTCGCAGATGATTCACGCGATTATAGTGATGCAATTGCTGTACTGAAGCTGCTGCGGAAGCACCCGGTATCGATTATTACCAACAATCCGCGGAAAGTGGATGCACTGCGCAAATCTGGCATGAACGTGGCGGGAAGAGTGCCATTATGGGGCAATTCCTCTACTTATAATGAAAAATATATCCAAACGAAAATGAAGCGATCGGGTCATTATGGACAAGAGCCTCAAACGCTTGTTAAATAATTTATTTGTGAAAGCAGCCAAAGAAGCCGGTTTCTTCGTTAATTCGTTGAGACGGCTTTTTTGTCTGAACATAGGTCATAATAGTCAAAGTAGATGTCCTATCGCTGGCCTAGAAGGTGTTTGCAGAGTAGACAAAACTGCTTCTAAATTAACCATAAAACGACAAAATTATTTTGCGTTCCTCTTTCTTTTCAAGTATGATGAGATAAAATGAACTCATGTTCACATCAAAGGAGTAACAAAGCATGCAATCAAAAACAAGCCACTGTAAAATTGTTGACTGCACGATCCGTGATGGCGGACTCGTAAATAATTGGGATTTTAGTGTCGAGTTCGTTCAGCATTTGTACCAAAGCTTGAACGAAGCCGGCGTCGATTATATGGAAATCGGCTACAAAAACTCTCCAAAACTGCTTAAGGGTGCTGAAAGTGCAGGACCTTGGCGTTTTCTAAATGATGATTTCTTGAAAAAAGTTATCCCTAACAAAGGAAATACGAAGCTTTCCGCACTTGTTGATATCGGTCGTGTTGACGAGAACGACATTTTGCCGCGCAGCGAGAGCTTGCTTGATCTGATTCGCGTTGCTTGCTACATCCAAGATGTAGATAAAGCGCTTGAGCTGGTTAAAGTATTCCATGATCGCGGATACGAAACGACAATTAACATTATGGCTCTCTCTAACGTAATGGAGAACCAGCTTATTGAAGCCTTCCAGCTTATCAATGAGAGCGTTGTTGACGTTGTTTACGTCGTTGACTCCTACGGCAGCTTGAAACCAAGCGATATGAGCTACCTCGTTGACAAGTTCCGTCAGCATTTGCCTAACAAACGTCTAGGCGTTCACGCACACAACAATTTGCAGCTTGCATTTGCTAACACGCTGCTAGCAGCAGAACATGGCGTTGAACTGCTTGATGCATCTGTTTATGGCATGGGCCGCGCAGCGGGCAACTGCAACACGGAGCTATTGGTATCCGAGCTTCAAAACACGAAATACAACATCCGTCCTGTCCTTGATATGATCGAGAAGTACATGGTTCCGCTTCGCGAGAAGGAAGAATGGGGTTACATCATTCCTTACATGATTACAGGTATTTTGGATGAGCATCCACGTTCCGCTATGGCGCTTCGTGATTCTGCAGACAAAGATAAAGGCGTAGAGTTTTATGATCGCCTTACAACGCCTGAAATTGCTCACGGCAAATAATAATAAACCAAAAGAAGCTAAGGCAAGTCATTAACATGACTTATCTTAGCTTCTTTTTTTGTGTGAATTATGTTTCAAGCAGCTCGCCATCGCCCCGAACAGCAGCAGCTTGATGAGGCTCATTCGGATGAAAATAGCCTTTGCCTCGGAAGGTTTGCCCACTGCTGGCGACAGCAGTAAGCTCAATTCCGATATCCTCATTTCTGCCAAACCATGCTAATAGCTCACGGTCGCCAACGCCATTTATATCAACGTACCATAATCGATCCCCATACTCCGTAACTCGAACGAGCTCAGCGGAAGTAAAAGAAAGCTGAATCGTCTTTTGCTGATAAGTCATTTCAAATGCGATTAATTCGAATGTTTCCAAGGTGAAGTCCTCCTGAATAATTGCTTCATGCAGCCGATCATGGGACTCGCAGCATGTCTGTTAACGATTGTAATGTTACTGGCTTATTAATGCAACATTATACTTCCAATAATCGTCAGATTAGGAAACGTAAATATATTGTAATGTTACTGGCTTATTAATGCAACATTATACTTCCAATAATCGTCAGATTAGGAAACGTAAATAT